>JAEUTT010000024.1 GCA_016787165.1 Bacteroidia bacterium
AATTTAGGAGGTTTTTCTACACAGTGGTTTTATGTATATTTCAATACTCCTGTAGGAACAACTTTAGGAACACCTACCACAGCCATAGTTACAGCAACAGTGAGCAGTGGAGTGGATGTAAATCCTGCTTGTAATACGTACACGTATACTCGTCCAGTTACAGGCTCATTCGATCCGAATGATAAAACGGTTTCACCTTCAGGTATTGGAGCAGCTGGTGATATTCAATTGAATGAAACTGAATTTTATTATTTAATTCGTTTTCAAAATACAGGAAATGGTCCTGCTGTAAACATTGTGGTGGATGATACTATTTCAGGATTGTTAAATTTACAAAGTTTGGAAGTATTGAATGTAAGCCATGATTATGTTGTTCAATTATTGCCGAATAACTTATTAAGATTCCGTTTTGATAATATTATGTTAGCTGATAGTACGAGCAATGAACCGGCAAGTCATGGTCATATTCAATTTAGAATTAATAAGCTAAATACTCCGGTTGTAGGCCAGGTTATTGAAAATACTGCTTATATCTATTTCGACTTTAATGAGCCTGTAATTACGAATACCGCAATCAATACCTATGTAATTCCCACTTCCATATCAGATGAAATGATTGAAAATGGAGTGGTGAAAATTTATCCGAATCCTTTCAGCGATATTACCTCGTTTGTAATTAATTCTGAAAAAACAAATGAAGTTTACACATTTGAATTGTATGATGTGTTAGGCAAAAAAGTAATAGAGCAAACAAATATTGCTGCAAAACAATTCAGTATTGGTAGAAATAACTTAGAAAACGGAATGTATTTCTATAAAATTTATACCGCTGAAAGTGTTGTGGGTGTAGGGAAAGTGATTGTTAAATAAAAATTTTTATAAAATAAATTTGCAAATAAGAAAAATACATTCATATATTTGCAACGCAATAGAAAAACAATGAATAACAAGGCAACAAATAAATTAATGAATATCAACAGCGCAATGATGTGCTGCATGATGTGTATCTAATTTATGGAAAGCCTGTTGTAACAACATATTAAATACTTTTTAAAAAGGCTTTCCGAAAACGGGAAGCTTTTTTAATTTCCCCCTCTCCTGTGGAGAGGGTTGGGGTGAGGTAAAAACAAAACATGACAACAACTTTTAACTTTCAACTTTTAACTTTCAACTTACTAATGTGTATGTGTTGTATGATGTACCTGCGAATGCGGAGCGCTACTACTATGCACTATTGTAAAAGATAAAACAATACTAAGTAAGATCAAAAGCCCTTCCGCGAATAGCCGAAGGGCTTTTTTATTTCAAAATACTAATTATAAAAAAACAAAAAAATGGAAAAAATATATATAAGTGATTCGGGACCTGAAGTATCAGCAGCAATCTATAGTTTTTGGAGATGGAATACTCCTAGTTTAATTAATCAAAAAAAGGTAGAAGAGATTGTTAATTACAATTTAGAGTTAGGTGTAAATACATTTGATCATAGTGATCAATATGGTAATGGAAAAATTGAAGAATTGTTTGGAAAAGCAATTCAATCAAAATCTTTTAAGCGTGAAGATATTGTTATATCAACAAAATCGGGAGTTGTAAAAGATGTAAAAGCAAAAACACTCTACTATGATTTAAGTGCAAAACATATCAAAGAGTCTGTAACAAATTCTTTGAAAAAATTAAAGACCGATTATATTGATATCTTTTTACTTGAACATCCCGATTTTTTATTTGATGTGGAAGAAACAGCTTCTATTCTTTCAGAGTTGTTGCTAAGCGGAAAAATAAAATACATTGGTGTTTCAAATTTCAATGCTTCGCAACATCGTTTGTTAGCAGCCCATTTATCGCATCCTATTATCACAAACCACATTGAGTTAAACCTATTGCAAACAAATGCATTGAATGATGGCCGTTTGGATTTTATAAAAGAGCAATACAGCAAACCACTCGCTTTTTCGCCTTTAGCAGATGGTAAAATATTAACCGGGAAAGATAAAAAAGCAATCAAGATCCGTAAAGTATTAGAATCGATTGGTAAAAAACATGACGCGAATGTGGAGCAGATCGCAGTTGCATGGCTCTATAAATTGGGCGCTTTGCCAATCATCGGTAGCCCTGATAAAAAACGAATTAAAAATGCAGCTAGTGCTTATTCCATAAAATTAAGCAGAGAAGAATGGTATCAATTGTATAACGCAACACTATAATAAAAAATCAATATTAAATTAAAACAACTCCCCTCTCCTTTTTTAGGAGAGGGGTTGGGGGAGAGGTAAAATATGCAAAGCTTTAGAACAGAATTAGAAAACCCTTTAATAGAAAAAGATATCATCGAATTGGAAGAAAAAATTCGTGCTTTTAAAAATGGAACATTGCATGAAGATAAATTTCGTTCGTTGCGTTTAGCGCGTGGGGTGTATGGGCAACGTCAGCAAGGTGTTCAAATGGTACGAATTAAACTGCCATTTGGAAAACTAACCACAAAACAACTGTTACGCATTGCGGATATAAGCGATGAATATTCAAATGGAAATTTACATTTAACTACTCGTCAGGATATACAGATTCATCATGTAAGTTTAGATGCAACCCCTGAACTGTGGGCAAAATTGGAACAAGATGATATTACATTACGTGAAGCATGTGGAAATACAGTTAGAAACATTACGGCATCGGCTGTTGCTGGAATTGATCCAAAAGAACCATTTGATGTCTCTCCGTATGCAGATGCTATGTTTCGTTATTTTTTACGTAAACCATTTGGACAAGAACTAGGACGCAAATTAAAATTTGCTTTTTCATCGAATGATGATGATACAGCTTACACCTTTATGCACGATTTAGGATTTATCCCAAAAGTTAAAATTATTGAAGGAAAAATTATACGTGGTTTTAAGGTGTTGATTGGTGGTGGATTAGGGGCTCAACCATTTTTAGCTAAAACGGCTTTTGAATTTTTAGAGGAAGATCAATTAATACCTTTTACAGAAACTGTTGTTCGTGTGTTCGATAGATATGGCGAACGATTAAGCCGTCACAAAGCACGTATTAAATACTTGATTAACAAAATTGGAGTAGAAGAATTTTTACGCTTGACAGAGGAAGAACGATTGGCGTTGAATGTAAAATCTTACACAATCGACCGCGAGTCCGTTATTTCAAAAGAAAAATACATCAATTCTTCCTTTACAACATTTAAAGTAAGTGATGATAAAAATTATAAAGATTGGTTAGTAACTAATGTATTTGAACAAAAGCAGCAAGGCTTTTATGGAGTTTTTGTAAAAGTTAGTTTGGGAAATTTAAGTTCTGATACAGCAAGAAAATTAGCAGAAATTGTTAATGCCTATGCATCGGATGATATACGCATCACCGTAAACCAAGGCTTGTTGTTAAAGTTTGTTCCAAAAGAAGCTTTGCCTGCTTTGTTCAAAGCATTAGCGAAATTAAATTTAGCTGATATTGGTTTTGATTCGGTTGCTGATATTACAGCATGCCCGGGCACAGACACATGTAATCTAGGTATTTCAAGCAGCACCGGAATAAGCAAAGAGTTAGAAAAAGTAGTTAAAGAAGAATTCCCCGAGTTACTGTTCAACAATGATATTAAAATAAAAATCAGTGGCTGTATGAATTCTTGCGGTCAGCATGCTTTGGCACAAATTGGTTTCCATGGCAGCTCATTTAAAAATGGAAACAATGTTGTTCCTGCTTTGCAGCTGGTTTTAGGAGGTGGAGTACTAGGAAATGGAGAAGGACGTATTGCAGACAAAATTATTAAAGTGCCCAGCAAGCGTGGACCGGCAGTGTTAAGAACATTACTTCAAGACTTTGAAAAAAATGCAGTAGAAGGGGAATATTTTAATACTTATTATGATAAAAAAGGGAAAGATTATTTCTATCAATTATTAAAACCGCATGCGGATAATTCAACACTTGTGGCGGATGATTACATTGATTGGGGGCATTCGGAACAATTTAAAACGGAAATAGGTGTAGGTGAATGTGCGGGAGTACTGATTGATTTGGTGGCTACTTTAATTTTTGAAGCAGAAGAAAAATTAGATTGGGCAAAAATAAGTTTTGAGGATGAGTTGTATTCGGATAGTATTTATCACAGCTATGCTGCAATTATAAGTGCAGCCAAAGCATTGTTATTAGATAAAAGTGTGCCTACCAATACACATCATGGAATTATCAATGATTTTGATAAACAGTATGTTGAAACAAATGAGATCAAAGTAAGCAAAACATTTAAAGAATTTGTTTTGCAAATCAATCAAAACGAACCATCAAAAGGATTTGCAAAAGGTTATTTGAATGATGCAACAAACTTTATTGAGCAAGCAAAACAATTAAGGGCTATTAATGTCAGTTCGAGCGGAGTCGAGAACTAGAATTATAATAAAATTAGATCATGAAAACAAAATACAAATCACATTTAAAATTTGATAGTTGTTGGTACAATAATTTTTTTAAAATAAAATCAAATTATAAATCAAACTCTCAGCGGGCTCATATCCTTTGCGAGAAAAATAAAAATAACAATGAAAACAAGAAATAATATATACCCAAAATTAACTTTAGTCGGGGCTGGTCCCGGTGACGAAGACTTAATTACTGTTAAAGGAATACAGGCCATTTCCAATGCTGATGTAGTATTGTACGATGCGTTAGTAAATCCTGAATTATTAAAATATGCGCCAAAAGGCGCGCTTAAAATTTATGTTGGTAAACGCAACTCAAATCATACGTACACACAAGAGCAAATTAATTCATTAATTGTAGATTTTGCTTTTTCATACGGACATGTTGTTCGATTAAAAGGTGGCGACTCTTTTGTATTTGGAAGAGGGTACGAAGAAAAATCGTATGCTGAGTTATTTAACATTGAAACAAGTGTTGTTCCCGGCATTTCTAGTTCTATTGCAGTGCCCGAACTACAAGGTATTCCATTAACCAATCGAGGAACAAATGAAAGCTTTTGGGTGGTAACAGGAACAACAAGCAATGGCAACATTTCTGCTGATTTAAAACTTGCAGCACAATCATCGGCTACTATAATTGTTTTAATGGGCTTAAATAAATTGAAAGAGATTGTTGAACTCTATACACAAAACAAGAAAGAGGATACTGCTATTGCCATTATTCAAAACGGATCATTACCGAATGAAAAAATTCTGTTGGGAACAATTGATACTATTATTGATGTTGCTACAACTGAAAAAGTTGCAGCACCTGCAATTATTGTAATTGGGGATGTAGTAAAACTACACAGTAAATTCCCGGTGAGTTTAACCGATTGGAAATATTTATTGAATTAAAAACTAAAAAAAAGACTAGAAAAAATGAAAACTAAAATACTTTTTACATTGTTGTTATTTATAGGATTAACAGCATTTAGCCAGAACAATTTGCAAATAATAGGAAAAATAAATGACGCTCGAGGCGAAACCATTACCGGTGCAATTGTTAGCATCAAAGGAACAAACAGTTATTCAACAACAGATTCAATAGGTAGATTTAATATATCAACAGATAAGAAATATCCGCTAGCACTTGTTGTTCAATACATTGGTTTTAAACCACAAGAAATTCAAGTTAATGAATTAACTGTTTTTCCAATTGAAATTAGCCTTAAGGAAGATAACTTGCTTTCGGAGGTTGTGGTATCGGCCAGACGCAGACAAGAAACAGCACAAGAGGTCCCTGTTCCTATTACCGTTATTGGCGGCCCACTTATTCAAGATGCTGGAGCATTTAATGTGAATCGATTAAAAGAGCTTGTGCCTTCGGTACAACTTTACTCCTCTAATCCACGCAATACAGGGCTTAACATCCGTGGGCTTGGCTCGTCTTTTGGATTAACAAATGATGGTCTTGATCCCGGTGTTGGGTTTTATGTGGACGGTGTTTATTATGCTCGCCCTGCAGTAACTACACTCGATTTTATTGATGTGGAACAAATTGAAGTTGTTCGTGGTCCACAAGGAACGCTTTTTGGTAAAAACACAACAGCCGGTGCTTTTATTGTAACAACAAGAAAGCCTAGTTTTACTCCCGGAGTTAACTATGAACTTAGTTTTGGTAACTATGGATATATTCAAGCAAAAGCATCGGTAACGGGACCAATAGCTAAAAAACTGGCGGTACGCATTTCTTTCTCCGGTACGCAACGTGATGGTTTAATTAAGAATATTACAACAGGGAAATATGTAAACGACATCAACAATATTGGTACAAAAGTGCAACTACTCTGGAAGCCAACAGACAAGATTGCTATTGCATTAGCAGGCGATGTTACAAGTCAAAAACCCGATGGTTATGCTCAAGTGTATGCCGGAACAGTAAAAACAAAGCGCGCTGCATACCGACAATTTGATGCAATAATTAAAGATTTAAATTATACTCTTCCAAGCCAAAATGCTTTTGATAGGGTGATTGATCATGATACGCCATGGAAATCAGGAAATGAATTAGCAGGTGCATCTTTGAATATAGATGTCAAACTTGGAAAGGGAATATTGACATCCACAACTGCTTGGCGTTATTGGAATTGGGATCCATCAAATGATAGAGATTTTACAGGATTACAGGCTTTAGCGAAATCACAAAACCCGTCAAAACACCAAAATTGGTCGCAAGAAATTCGTTATGCTGGCAAGTTTACATCCTATTTGAGTGGTGTTGTAGGTTTGTATGCAATTGGACAACAATTAACAACCAATGGCACAGAAGAGTCTGGTTCTGCACAATGGCGTTTTTCTCAAAGTTCTACCAGTACTTTATGGCAAACACCTGGACTGTTTGAAGGGTATGGTGTAAAAACAAATTCATCTATTAACTCTTTAAGTGCAGCAGTATTTGCACAGTTAGATTGGGAGGTTTTTAAAGGGTTTCATTTTTTACCGGGTGTTCGTTATAATTATGATGAAAAGAAAATGGATTATGATCGTAAAACATATGGTGGGATTGTATTAACAGATCCAGCACTGATTGCTTTAAGAAAAGGTGTTTATAGTGATCAAGCTTTTAAAGCACAAGCAAATGAAAGTAATCTTTCAGGACAATTAACACTTGCTTATAAGCCAATTAACCAAATCAATTTATTTGCAACTTATTCAACTGGTTTTAAACCCGTAGGTGTTAATGTTGCAGGTTTGCCAACAAAAGGTGGAAAAGCCGATACCGCTTTAGCTGTAATAAAACCAGAATACGTAGAGCATTACGAGTTCGGATTGAAGACTTCTCCTACAACTAACTCAACTGTTAACATTACTTTTTATAATACAGATATTAAAAACTACCAAACCAATGTTCAGTCGCCAGAATTAGGTGTAAATAGAGGTTATTTGGCAAATGCAGATAAGGTAAATGTTAGAGGAATTGAATTAGATGCAAACATTCGCGTAAATAAATATTTGTTATTTTATGGTGCAGGCTCTTACACTGAGGGTAAGTATGTTTCGTTTACAAATGCCCCATTACCTTTAGAAGAAACAGGCAATACAGAAAATGGTGTACAAGTTGCTTTTAAAGATGTTTCTGGCGGTCGATTACCTGGAATTTCAAAATGGGCAGGTTCTTTAGGTGGTGAAATAAACCTTCCTGGAAATTTAATTGGTCGTTCAGGAAACTTCTTCCTTGCGGTTGAAAGTTTTTATCGTTCCGATTTTTCATCAAGTCCATCCCCTTCACAATATTTAAATGTGAATGGTTATGCATTATTAAATGGGAGATTAGGGTTTCGTGCTACAGAAGGGTTGTCCTTAT
>JAEUTT010000082.1 GCA_016787165.1 Bacteroidia bacterium
TTTGTATTCAGTACCTCTATTTCAAGCAATTAGCTCAATTTGTAAGCCTATTGATATTCTTGAATACATTTTGGCTACTCGGAAAATAACTATAATTTTGCAGCACTAAATAACAGACTACAAAAGTACAGATTAAAATAGTTCGCAATTCAGTAATCAAATAACAAATTAGTATGATACAAGTTCAGGATATAAAAAATTCTTCATTGATGGAGAATCCGGTGATTGCACAAATGGCATTGAATAATCACGAGCAAGTTGTTTTTTGTAACGATAATGAAACAGGTTTAAAAGCAATTATTGCTATTCATAACACCGTTTTAGGACCAAGCCTTGGCGGTACACGTATGTGGGCGTATAATAATGAGATGGAAGCATTAATAGATGTGTTACGTTTGTCTCGCGGAATGACTTATAAATCATCAGTTGCGGGTTTAAATTTAGGTGGTGGAAAAGCCGTAATTATTGGAGATTCAAAAACGCAAAAAAATGAAGCGTTGATGCGCAGGTTTGGGAAATTTGTAAATAGCCTATCCGGTAAATATATTACTGCCGAAGATGTTGGCGTAAGTACAAAAGATATGGAGTATATTAAAATGGAAACCGATTTTGTAAGTGGTTTGCCTGTAAATATGGGTGGTAGTGGTGACCCTTCACCAGTTACTGCCTATGGTGTCTATTTGTCAATGAAAGCATCCGCTAAAGAAAAGTGGGGAAATGATAGTTTGTCGGGTAAAAAAGTGGTGGTTCAAGGTATTGGTCATGTAGGCGAAAGTTTAGTAAAACATTTGGTGAAAGAGGGGGCTAAGGTTTCTATCTTTGATATAAATGAAGAAAGAGTGAAAGCAGTAGCAAAAGAAACTGGGGCTGAAGTAATTGTCGATGGTTCTAAAATATATGATTTAGATATGGATATTTATGCTCCATGTGCCTTAGGAGCAACGGTTAATACTGATACTTTAAATCGTTTGAAATGTGCTATCATCTGTGGTGCTGCTAATAATCAGTTGGCGGATGAAAATGTGCACGGTAAAATGGTAATCGAAAAGGGTATTTTGTATGCTCCCGATTTTGTTGTGAATGCAGGTGGTATTATCAATGTTTTTTATGAATTAGAAGGTTATAATCGCGAAAGAGCATTGGCGCATGCCGAAAAAATTTATGATACAACTTTAAACATTTTTAAAATATCGAAAGAGCAAAATATACCAACCTACATGGCTGCCAACCGTATTGCTGAAAAACGTATTGCGGATATTAGCAAAATAAAAGTTAGCTTTTAAGTAAAAAATAAAATAGAGTTTGAGAACAAAATCTTACGTGTAAATAAAACAAGTATGTTAAACAGAAGGTATTTAAGAATAAAAGTGATGCAGGCGTTGTACGGTTTTTTTCAGTCCGAAAACAAGGACTTGGCAAAAACTGAACGAGAGATGTTTAACGGAATAGATAAAATTTACGACTTATACATCTATCAACTTGCATTTTTATTGGAGCTTAAACATGTAGCTACAGTGTTAATGGAAGATGCTAAAACAAAACATCGTCCTACAGCTGAAGATATTAATCCTAATTTAAAATTTACTCAAAATAAATTTCTACTACAGCTGGAAGAAAACATTCACCTGAAACGTGAAATGAATAATCGTAAAATTAGCTGGAACAATGATTTTGATTTAGTGAAAAAAATATTCAATACTATAAAAGCATCTGCTGAATATGGTAAGTATATGAATGTTTCGGATGACTCCTATAAAACCGATAAAAACTTCATCATAGAAATTTTCAAGGAGTTTGTTGCCGACTTTGAAGTGTTGAATCATTTATATGAAGAAAAAAATTTACATTGGGGCGATGATATTTATATTGTGAATCCTACTGTTGTTAAAACAATAGAAACCTTTAAAGAAGATACAACACCAGACTTTCATCTAAGTGTATTGTACAAAGATAGAGAAGAAGATATGGAGTTTGTGAAAGATTTATTACGACAAACAGCCATTAGAAATGATGAAATCGAAAAATTAATTGGTGATAAAACAAAAAACTGGGAAGTGGAGCGTATTGCAATGATGGATGTTCTTTTGATGAAAATGGCGATTACCGAAATGCTACATTTTTCAAATATACCCATTAAAGTATCATTGAATGAATACATTGAAATATCAAAAATGTATAGTACTCCTAAAAGCAAAATATTTATCAATGGCATTTTAGATAAGTTGGTTGCTGATTTTAAATCAGAAAACAAATTAAATAAAATGGGTAGAGGATTAATGGAATAAATTAAATTAATAATTCAAAAAAATAATACGTATGAAAAATCAAATTTTATTTCTTGGATTAGCTGCACTAATTGCTTCTTGTGAGCCACCAAAAGTAAATCAAAATGAGCCTCAAATTTCAACAGACGTAATCAATATTCCTTCTACAGCATCTGATAAGCCTGTAGAGCCGGGAATGGAACCTCAGTTGACATTTACTGAAGAAACACATGATTTTGGTAAAATAATGCAAGGTGAAAAAGTATCATATTCATTTATTTTTAAAAACACAGGAAAATCAGATTTAATTATTTCAAATGCATCTGCAAGTTGTGGTTGTACTGTACCTAATTACCCAAAAACTCCGGTTAAACCAGGTGAAGAATCAAAAATTGATGTTGTTTTTGATAGCAGTGGAAAATCAGGCTTGGTTCAAAAAACGGTTACATTGGTTACAAATTGTAGTCCAAGTACAAAAACATTAAGCATTAGTACAACTATCATTGTTCCTGAAGAAGAATAGTATCAAAACAAAATAAATAATAACTAATAAATATAAACAAGAATGACAAACACATTATTAATGACAGGAGCACAAGGCGGTGGTGCATTAGGACAATTTATTCCTTTGATTTTAATTATCGTAGTATTTTATTTTTTTATGATTCGTCCTCAGTTAAAAA
>JAEUTT010000094.1 GCA_016787165.1 Bacteroidia bacterium
TGATTCAATCGGCAACCGAAACATTTAGTTTTACAAATTCATGGCTTGCTAACCCTAACAACAACTCAGTTAAAATAGCTCAAATTATACCCGTTTCAAATACCGTTAAAGCTGGAATTGTTAGAATCAACCATACAAACACTAGTGGATTTGGAAAAATTGCAACGTTTAGATTTCAAACAAACTCAAGTGTTAGCTCCAACACAACTATGAACTTTTCTTTTGGCAATTTAACGGCTATTGATAAAGATGGAATCTCACTTCCATTAAACACATTACCTTATGACATTACCATAAACTCTACGAGCACAAGCATTGCAAACACTGATATAAATCAGCACTTTTCAATTGCTCCTAATCCTTATACAGGCAATACAAACATCAATTACTTTATTTCTAAATCAGCCAACGTTAAATTAGAAATTACAAATACCTTAGGGCAAGTTGTGCAGACTATTATAAATGAAAATCAAACATCAGGCAATTACAACTATAATTTTAGCGCAAATGAACTTGGATATAAACCCGGAATATATTTTGCTCGATTAATAATTGATGAAAAAGCATCTGTTAAAAAAATTATTGAACTAGAATAAAAACTCAACTATTCTTACAAAATAACCTTAAGAAAGCTTAAGGTTATTTTTTTACCCTAAAAACCTATTTTTTAGTACCTTTATCGGGTACTAATTTTAGCCCTATTAATGATACTATTTGTAAACGGAAGATTTTTAACTCAAAAAACATCCGGTGTGCAATATTATGCTCGAGAAATTTGCAAAGAACTCATTGAACAATGTGAAATCAAAATCCTTGTTCCCAAAAATGCTATACTTCAACCAAACGAATTTACCAAACACCTATTGCCAATAGGCTCATTTAAAGGACATTTATGGGACCAAATTAACTTGGTTCGTTTTATGAAAAAACATAAAAACGACACCTTGCTCAACTTATGTAATACAGGACCGATTAGCATAAAAAATCAAATTGTAACCATTCACGATTTAGCATTTGTAGAAAATCCTAAGTGGTTTCACCCTTTATTCGCATTTGTTTATAACAATATGATTCCGGTACTGGTAAAAAAAGCCAAACATATTTTAACAGTATCCGAAACGATTAAAAATGAAATAACCAAACAGTACAGTATTTCTTCAAACAAAATAACTGTTGTTGGAAACAAAGTGTCTAATGAACTGTTAAATTCAAAAAATATTGAAGCTTTTGACGAACGAATAAAAGCTAAATCATACTTTTTAATGGTTGGCACCAATAACAACCCACGAAAAAATTTCAATTTTGTTATAAACGCTTTTGCCGAACTTTTACCCAACAGCACACTCGTAATTGCAGGAGGCAATCATCAAAGTTTTAGTCAGCAAAATAATTATTCAGCCATACCTTCAACTATTATTTTTTTAGATTATGTTACCAATGAAAAACTAAAATGGCTATACAAAAATGCTATTGCTGCTATTAATCCTTCATTATATGAAGGATTTGGTATTCCTAACATTGAAGCAATGATTTTAAATTGCCCGGTAATTTGTTCTAACATTCCTGTTTTTAAAGAGGTATGTGAGGATGCTGCACGCTATTTCAACAATAACAATCAACAAGACTTCATAACTGAAGTAAAAAAGTGTACAGATAATAAACCGGAAACAGCTCAACTAGTTCAAAAGGGCATTGCACGAGTAGAATATTATCAGCAAAAAAATCGCACTGCAAGCATCTTAAAATTAATAAACGTATGAAAGTAGCATTAGTACAAGATTGGTTTGTAGTAAATGGTGGTGCCGAAAAAGTGGTAAAGGAAATTATTGAGCTATATCCTGATTGTGATGTTTTTTCATTGGTTGATTTTTTAAATGATAAAGACAGAGAGTTTATTTTAAAAGGAAAAAAAGCAAAAACATCTTTTATTCAAAAAATGCCTTTTTCAAAAAAGCTATATCGCAATTACTTACCGTTATTTCCTAAAGCAATTGAATCGCTTGACTTCACAAAATACGATTTAATTATTTCCTCTTCCTATGCGGTAGCAAAAGGCATTAAAAAAAATAAAAATCAAATTCATATTTGTTATTGCCACTCCCCTATCCGATATGCCTGGGATTTGGAAGATGAATATTTTAAGAAAACACCTTTTTTAAAACGAATAATTATTAAACGTGTATTAAATTATATCAGAAAATGGGATGTAAAAACCAGCGAACGTGTAGATTTGTTTATTGCCAATTCAAATTATATTGCCGAACGAATTAAAAGAATCTATAACAGAGATGCTGTCGTTATATATCCTCCAATTGACACAGTCAACTTTAAACCGAATAAAGAAAAAGACAACTATTATTTTACATCCAACAGAATGGTATCTTATAAAAAAACAGATTTAATTGTAAGAGCATTTAATCAATTACCTCATTTAAAATTAATTGTTTCGGGT
>JAEUTT010000244.1 GCA_016787165.1 Bacteroidia bacterium
GTTCGAGAGTTGCGTATCACAGACACAAAAAACGCACTCTCTTTGCTTCAGAATTTTATTGACGAAAAAAAAGCATGGCTATTTGGAAGTATTAGCTACGATTTAAAAAATGAAATAGAACACTTAAGTTCGTCTAATGCAGATAATATTGAGTTCCCCCTTCTTCATTTTTTTGAACCAAAATTTGTTATTGAATCAATTCATAATTTATGGTATTTGAATTATGATAGTAACACTACCAATAGCTTGGAAGCAGAGGCATTAATGCAGTTAATCTATTCAACCGCTCAAAGTAATTATACTCAAACAAACAGCTTAAAACTTACAGAAAAAGTTCAAAAAGAAGAATATATTAAAACAATAGATGAATTAAAAAAACATATCCAACTAGGCAACATTTATGAAATAAATTATTGCCAAGAATATTATGCGATAAATGCAATCATTCAACCTGTGGCTGTTTATGAAAAACTAAATGCTATTTCAAAAGCACCATTAGCTGCATTTTGCAAGTTTAACCATCACTATTTAATTTCATCTAGTCCCGAACGATACATTAAAAAGTCAGGAAATTATTTGTTATCACAACCAATCAAAGGCACAGCAAAACGCTCATCAAATAATGCAGAAGATGAACTAATTAAAACAGCCTTAAAAAACAATTTGAAAGAGCAAACCGAAAATGTAATGATTGTAGATTTGGTTAGAAACGACCTGTCAAAAATTGCAGCCAAAGGAAGTGTACAGGTGGATGAATTATTTGGTACATACAGCTTTAAACAAGTACATCAACTCATTTCTACGGTTAGCTGTACGCTCCCAAAAAACACCAACTTTACCGATATTATCAAGGCTACCTTTCCGATGGGCTCTATGACAGGCGCCCCTAAAGTAAGTGCCATGAAGCTAATTGAAGCATTTGAAAAAACAAAAAGAGGCTTATACTCTGGCACAATTGGTTATATAAATCCAGAAGGTGATTTTGACTTTAGTGTAGTTATTCGAAGTATTTTATACAATAGCAATACAAATAATGTTTCTTTAATGGTGGGAAGTGCCATTACTGCTCAGGCTGATGCCGAACAAGAATACAATGAGTGTTTGCTAAAAGCAAAAGCATTAATTGAAGTTTTAGAAACAACAGATTAAAAAATGTAACTTAGCAACATGCTCAAAGCATTTAGTACATATTGTAAACAAAACAATTTAATTAAACCAAACAATACTGTTTTGCTAACAGTAAGTGGTGGTATTGATTCTGTTGTTATGTGCGAACTTTTTCATCAATCAAAACTAAAATTTGCAATAGCACATTGTAATTTTCAATTACGAGGTAAAGAAAGCGTACAAGATGAATTGTTTGTAGAAGAGTTATCAGAAAAATACAATGTCCCATATCACTCCATTGCATTTGATACAAAAAATCACGCAAAAAAAAACAAATTATCTACTCAAGTAGCGGCACGTGATTTACGCTATCAATGGTTCGAAGAAATTAGAAATCAATTTAATTATCATTCAATTGCTACAGCACATCATCAAAACGATTCTATAGAGACCTTTTTTATTAACTTATTAAGAGGAACAGGAATTAAAGGCTTACATGGTATTTTGCCTATTCAAGGAAAAATAATCCGTCCTCTATTATTTGCACGAAAACATGAGTTGATTAGTTTTGCAAAAAAATACAAATTAAAACATCGAGAAGATAGTAGCAATACGAGCGATAAATACCTTAGAAATAAAATCAGAAATAGCTTAATTCCACTATTAAATGACATCAATAAAAATGCAGAAAGCAACATTTTATCGAGTATTCACAATCTAAAATTTGCAGAAGCCATTTACGAAAAAGAAATTCGAAAACAAACTTCAAAATTTTTTGAAGATAAAAATGGGGTTATACAAATTTCTATTGCTCAAATCAAAAAGTTAAATCCTATTGAACCCTATCTTTTTGAATTGCTGTACCCTTTAGGTTTTAATAGTGCATTGGTGAATGAAATTATTTCTACAATAGATGCCGAAAGTGGAAAACAATTTTATTCTGAAACACACCGTTTAATTAAAGACCGAAATTATTTTTTAGTTGAAAAAAGAAACAATTCCTTTAAAGAAGATTTAGAGTTTAACGTATTAAAAAACACAAAAAATATTTCCATCAACAAGCAACTATTTTGTTTTAAAACAATGAAGCGCACTTCAACAACAAAATTAAAAACGCCCACTTCCGTTGCACTACTTGACTATGATAAATTAATTTTTCCCTTAACCATTCGAAAATGGAAAAAAGGAGACGCTTTTTATCCTTTTGGAATGAAAGGAAAGAAAAAATTGAGTGATTATTTTATTGATAAAAAACTGTCTTTATTAGAAAAGGAAAATTGCTGGATTTTAGAATCCAATGGAAATATTGTATGGCTCGCAGAACAACGAATAGATGAAAGATATAAAATAACAGAACACACTAAAAAAATATATTTTGTAGAATTATCAAAGTGATTAACTTTGTTGTTCTTTAAACAAATAGCCTAACTAAATTAACCTATGCAAAACGATTTGCTTTTTGAAGAAAAACAATACATTGGCTATAATAAATGGTCGATTTTGTGGCGAACAGTTTTGGCATTATTTTGTTTTACACTTTATTACTGGAGCGAAAACCCTAAACCTGTTGATGTATCAGGAATTGCAATCCCCTCATCGCCTGTTGATGAGGATTCGGGTCAGTTATTCTTTTTAATGGGACTTATACTTATGATACTATCGCTCATCCTTATTTTTGTATTACACGTACATACTAAAATACAGGGGAACAGCTTAATATTAGACGGGCTTTGGACTTCCCGAAAAGTAAAAATAGAACTTTCTAATATTGTGAGTGTGAAAAAGGTAAAATACAGTAAATACTTACTCAATCGACCTGTTTATAACCTTCATTTTAAAAATAAAATTCGTTTTTTTACACAGGGCAATGACGCTATTGAACTTACCGATAAAGATGGCTTAATATATAGAATTGGTAGCCAAAAGACAGATGAACTAGTTAAGCTTATTACTGAAATAACCTCGGCTAAGTAACCCTCAAAAAAGATTTTCAAAAAAGTGTAACGCTAAACGTTTTTATACGTAGAAGACACCTACCCTAAACTATTAACAAAATCAAATGCTATGACAAATACTACTAAACCTGTAAAAGTTGAAAAAGAATCTATCAGCGGCTTACATTTCCCCGATGCAGAAGTATTAAAATCAAATGACGATATAAAAATCAGGTCGGCAGCACTTGAACGCGCAATGAAATTAGGCAACTTAGAACACAAT
>JAEUTT010000254.1 GCA_016787165.1 Bacteroidia bacterium
TTTTGTTTTCGTTTTTTTATTTTTTATTCTTAACTCAAAAGGACAAAATCTTGTGCCTAATGGCAATTTTGAAACATATTCAACATGCCCCACGGCCCCTAGTCAAATAAACTTAGCTATTCCTTGGTACGACCCTACTGGAGCTACTTCTGATTATTTTAACGCTTGTGCAACTGTACCTTCTTTTGTAAGTGTGCCGAATGGAACACTTGGTTTCTGGCAATATGCACGTTCTGGCAATGCTTACTCTGGTTTTTTTGCTATGCAAAACGATGGAAGTAATTATAGAGAATATATTCAAACTCAATTTATCGATTCATTAAGTCTAGGCCACTGTTATTCTGTAACTTTTTATGTTAATTTATCCAATTTATTGAAGAAGGGATGCAATAACATTGGAGCTTATATTTCCAACAATCCTATAACGACTTCACCACCTAATATTTTAAGCTATACTCCTCAAATTTTATTGGCTGGTAATCCTCCAATTATTGATACTGTAAACTGGATTAAAATTTCTGGAATTTATAATGCACAAGGAGGGGAACGATTTATTACGATAGGAAATTTTCAAGATGATAGTAATACAGATATTCAATTAGTAGATTCAGCAAGTGCATATGATGTAGCATTTTATTACATAGACGATGTAAGTGTAATAGATTGTAATGATACCAGCACAAGTGTACAGGAAAATAAAAATGATTACAATTTTAGTTTGTATCCTAATCCTAATAATGGTAATTATAAATTAGAATATAAACTAAAAGAAAGCGATGATGCATCTTTGTTTATTTATGATGTGGCTGGTAAATTAATTAAACACTACAAAATAAATACAGCAAACAATCAAACCATAATTGCTTCAGATAATTTACATAACGGGATTTATTTTTATAAAATATTAGTAAATAATGAAATGAAAGCAAGCGACAAATTAATAATCATAAAGTAAAATGAAACATATAGTCAGAATTTAGTGCCTAATCCTAGTTTTGAAAATTATAGTCCCTGTCCGCTTCTTGGTCAATTCTCTTGCCTGAATTGGAATAACCCAAATGCCTGCAGTCCTGATTATTTTAATTATTGTACAAATGGCAATATCGTTGGAGTGCCCAATAATTCATTTGGTTTTCAATATGCCCATACAGGAGATGCTTATGCAGGAATATTTGCACTTCAAATTCCAAACACAGATGGTAGAGAGTATATCCAAAGTCAATTATTAAGCACTTTAGATACTGGTAAAAATTACTGCGTTTCTTTTTACGTATCTTGTGCTAATCGTTCCAATACTGCCATCACAGAAATAGGTTTGTATTTTTCTAACAATCCCATATTTTCATCTATTAGTTGCACTATTTTTAATGTTAATCCTCAGATAATTTCTCCTGCCGGAGTTTATTTAAATGATACTGTAAATTGGTACAAGATAGAAGGCACTTATACTGCTTTAGGTGGAGAACGTTATATTACAATCGGTAATTTTAAAAATGACGTATCAACAGATACAACATACTGGAATAATCATCCAACTGGCTGTAATCCTTGCTATTACGAAAGCTATTATTACATAGACGATGTAAGTGTAATGGATTGTAATGATACCAGTACAAGTGTACAGGAAAATGAAAATAATTATAATTTTAGTTTATATCCAAATCCAAGCACGGGAAGCTTTTCTATTAAATATGATTCAAAACAAAGCAATGATGTTGTTTTTAAATTATATGACATAAGAGGTAAATTATTAAATGAAACTGTTTTAAAAAACGAAAATACTTCTTTTGATTTTTCGGATGTGCTTGCTAATGGAATTTACTTTTACCAATTAAGTATTAATAATAAAATGGTTAAGAGTGATAAAGTGGTAATAATTAAATGATGAAAGAGACTAAAGTTCTAATAATTATTCTGACTATATGTTTTTTTTCAAAAACATACGCTCAGAATCTGGTTCCAAATCATAGCTTTGAATTGTATGATACATGCCCTGTTGGGGATGCATATATTAATTCCTGCTCAAATTGGACTAATCCGAATTCACTAACCCCTGATTACTTTAACATATGCATAGTCCCCTTCCCCTGGATGACATGGGCAGGGTCTGGGGTTCCAAAAAACTCCTATGGTTATCAATATCCTCATGTAGGCAATGCTTATGCCGGTATCTATGTTTTTAATAGACCCACAGTTGATTCTCGTGAATATATTCAAGTTCAGCTATTAAACAGTTTAGATGCAGGCAAAAATTATTGTGTTTCGTTTCATATATCTTGTGCTAACCTTTCCAACACTGCCATTACAGAAATAGGATTGTATTTTTCAAACAATGCCATAGCATCATCAAGTTGTAGTACTTTTAATACTATTCCTCAAATAACATCTCCTCCTGGAGTTTATTTGAATGACACCTTAAACTGGTATAAAATAGAAGGTACTTATACCGCTTTGGGTGGAGAACGCTATATTACTATTGGAAACTTTAAAACAGATGCATTAACAGATACTATCTGCTGGAACTTGAATGACACCAACTGCGCACCATTTTGTTATCCTAACAGTTAT
>JAEUTT010000282.1 GCA_016787165.1 Bacteroidia bacterium
TATGTCGATGTATTTGTACGATAATAATTATTACAAAAAATATTATGGTTACAATGCAGTTCCTTCGAGCAGAAGTTCAGGTGCCGATATGGATGCAATGGTGCCAATGGCACAAGAAGCGGCAGGTATGGCAAATGCTGAAAATTTAAAAGCAGTGGAAAAACCAAATAAAAATAGTGCATTTAAGGATAATAAAAAAGCAAAAGTTCCTGCTATTCAACAAAACAGAAATGAAAATGTGAATAATGTAAATGCTGTTGCTCCCAATCAAAAAGTAAAAGCAGATAAAAAAGAAGAGCTTGCAAAAGCCGAAGCAAGGGATGACCGTTTTGCAGGTAAAAAAAGAAGAATAATGGCAGAGGATGGTTTGTTTGATGAAGAAAATCAATGGCAACAGCCACAAATGGTAACGTATTATCGCGCTCGCGCTTTTGCTGCTCCTGTGTATGATAAAGAAGAAAACGTAGAAATGCGTACCGATTTCAGAAATACTATTTATTGGAATCCAACAGTTGAAGTGGATAAATCAGGAACTAAAACAGTTGAGTTTTATACTTCAGATGATATTACTTCATTCCGTACAACCATTGAAGGTATTGCAAGTGATGGAACAGTAGGAAGAGCAGAAAATACATTGTTTACTCAATTGCCTTTTGCTATGACAACAAAAATTCCGGTTGAAGTAGCAACAGAAGATAATGTGTCTATTCCACTAACATTAAAAAACAATACTGATAAACCTTTGGGTGGTGCTTTAACCATTATTGCTCCTGATGGATTAAAATCAATTGTTGAAATACCAAGCATTCAAACAATTATGCCGGGTAAGGCAAAAACAATTTACTTGGACTATAAAGTGTTGGATAAAATTGGTTACGGTGATTTTACCATCAGTTTTAAAGCTTGCGGATTAGGTGATGCTTTTACTCAAAAAATAAAAATTGCACCAAAAGGTTTTCCTGCGCAAGTTTCATTCTCGGCACAAGAAGTAGAAAAAGAATATGCCTTTGAAATTAATCATGTGGTAAATGGTTCGGTAAAAGCTACGTTCACAGCTTTTCCGAATGTGGTGTCGGATTTAATGAAAGGTGTGGAAGGGATTTTACAAGAACCTTACGGTTGTTTTGAACAAACATCATGTACTGCTTACCCGAATGCAATGGTGTTGGATTATATGAAATCAACCGATAGTAAAGACAATAAAACAATGGCACGTGCAATTGATTTATTAAACAGAGGTTACAAACGCTTAACAACTTTTGAAACTAAAAATAAAGGGTATGAGTGGTTTGGTGCCGATCCTGCACATGAAGGTTTAACAGCTTACGGTATCATGGAATTTGCGGATATGAAAAATGCAGGCGCTGATGTGGATCAAAAAATGTTGGACAGAACAGCAGAGTGGTTAATCAAACGCAAAGATGGTAAAGGCGGCTTTTTGAGAGAATCACATGCATATCATGATTTTGGAAGAATCAGCGAAGAAATTTTAAATGCATACATTGTTTATGCTTTGGCTGATGCAGGTTATACCGATATCAAAAAAGAATTTGAAACATCGTATAATAAAGCAATGGATAAAAAAGATCCGTATATGCTAGCAATGATGGTAAATGCTGCTTACAGTTTAAAAGAAACTACAAAAGCGGAAGAAGCATTAAAAGCATTGGTTGCTAAACAAGATAAAAATGGAAGTTTTACAGGAAGCACACATTCTATCACTTATTCGCAAGGAAATTCATTAAGCATAGAAACTACTTCCTTGGCAATAATGGGAATGTTAAAATCAAATGGTAAAAATCCGGTTGCATTATCCAATGCTGTTCAGTATTTAGTTGGAACAAGAAGTGGTTCAGGCGTATTTAGCTCCACCCAAGGAACCATTTTAGCTTTAAAAGCATTAACAGAGTATGCTAAATTTAGCAAAAAAACTACCGAAGACGGAACCATACAATTGTTTGTGGATGGTAAAAAAGTAGCTGAAAAATCATACAAAGCAGGTGATAAAGGTGCTATTGAAATTGCTGGATTGGAAGAGTATTTAACTGCAGAAGGAAAACATAGTGTAAAAGTAAAATATGTGGGTGTGAAAACTCCATTGCCTTATTCAATGGCTGTAAATTGGAATACATCTTTGCCAAATTCAGATAAAGAATGTACCATCGATTTAAAAACCACCTTGGCTAAAACTACTGCAAATGTTGGTGAAACAGTTCGTTTAAAAGCAGTGGTAACCAATAAAAAATCAACAGATGTGCCAAGTGCAATGGCAATTATTGGAATCCCTGCCGGATTTACTGTTCAGCCATGGCAATTAAAAGAGATGCAAGAAAAACATGTGTTTGATTATTATGAGATGAAAGGAAATAACATTGCAATTTATTACCGTGGTATGGCTCCAAGTGCTGTGAAAGAAATTAATCTGGACTTAAAAGCAGAAATGCCGGGAGTGTATGATGCACCTGCTTCTTCGGCATACTTGTATTATACCAATGAATACAAAACATGGAGTGCAGTTGAAAAAGTAACGATTAAGAAAGTGTAAAATGTTTATTTTAAATTAATGAATTGTTGGATGGTTGAAAAATAAATAGCGGGTTGTCACATCGAGTCTGCCTGACGACTAGGCAGGCTCGAACTGACAACGCTGATTGAAACAACAAAAGATTAAATCAAAACACCATGAAAACAAAAGGAACAATTATTTTTTTCTTGTTTTTTGCAAACATAGTATTTGCACAAGAATACGATATCAATGACCCACGTAATCCTAACTGTCCGTGTCATAAAATGCAGCAACAAGCAGATGAGGAATTTGCTCAGTTGAATAATGGAAATAAAAATATATTTCAAAATTCAATTCAAATAAATGACTCGGATAATGACAATGGAAATCATTTTAATATTTTTG
>JAEUTT010000283.1 GCA_016787165.1 Bacteroidia bacterium
GATAGACGACAAAAGAGGCTTTGTATATAACACAAATGAAGTGCAAGGAAGGTCTACTCGTTCGTACGTAGATATATCTGCTGGAGCTGTGGGGTTTAGCAAAAAGTTTTTTGTTGGTTTTGCTGCCCATCATTTAAATCAGCCTGACGAAGGCTTGGTGTATACAAGTAGATTGCCAATTAAATATACTGCACATGCAGGAGCAATTATTCCAATTGGCAACGCGAGTAATGAAACAAGTATTTCACCCAATATTCTATATCAACAACAGCAAGATTTTAAACAAATTAACATGGGAGTATATATAAATAAAGGTGTATTGGTTGGAGGTTTGTGGTATAGAAATCAAGATGCATTTATTGTATTAGTAGGGGTGCAAAATGGAATTTTTAAAATAGGGTATAGTTATGATGTAACAGTATCCAAATTAACAAATGCAACTGCAGGGTCACATGAGTTATCGTTAGGAATGCAGTTTACATGTAAAAAACCAAAACCAAAATATCGTCCGGGTATTTGCCCTAGTTTTTAGTTTGATTTGGTTAGTTTAGAGAGCAGAAAACGCCTTTTTTTAAAAAAGAAAGGCGTTTCTGTTTGCCTCTATTTTCGATTGATTTGGGTTCGAAACCTAAAAAAAGTGTCAAAAAAAATTGTTTTTTTACTTTTTTGCTCTTATATTAGCTAAATAAATAAACCCCTCTAAACTAAATTTAAATTTTATAACAATGAAAAAAGCTACATTTTTAATTGCGGGAATTGTTGTTGCGACAGGATTATTTGCGCAAAACACGCCCGGAAATGATGAAAACATTGTAATTCAATGTTCGCAGTTTGGCATATCCAAACCACTAAGTGAATTATTTGAGGCAGAGCCTTATGATGATAATTTACAACCGTATGAGAAAAAAGAGTCGGGTGACAGAGCACACCGCACTCCTCAAACATTTTTATTTTCAGCTGAAAAAGATGGCCCTGCCTATGGAAATGATCCGAGCACAATCCAAGACAAAATGGGAACCAAAATGCCTGTAACAGTTTTACAAAACTGGGCTGGGCAAAATGGTGGCGGATACCCACCAGATCCTTCTGGAGCTGTTGGATTGAATCATTATGTTCAAGCAGTAAATGCAACTCCATTTAAAGTGTTTAACAAAACAAATGGCGCGCAATTAGGAACCATTAAAAACATTGGTACTTTATGGTCTCCAGCAACAGGAAACATGGGTGACCCAATTATTTTGTATGATAAATATGCAGATCGTTGGTTTG
Organism: Bacteroidia bacterium; assembly: GCA_016787165.1. Classification (GTDB taxonomy): domain Bacteria; phylum Bacteroidota; class Bacteroidia; order 2-12-FULL-35-15; family 2-12-FULL-35-15; genus 2-12-FULL-35-15. The sequence goes on from JAEUTT010000283.1 coordinate 1,270, forward strand.
TAAGCCAATTTGGTCAAGCAAGTGGAACAAATATGATTTATATTGCAATTTCTACTACACCAGATCCTACAGGAACTTATTATACGTATTCATTTACACACACTCAATTTCCTGATTACTTGAAATTTTCTATTTGGCAAGATGGATATTATATGACATCTAATATGGGGACAGATAGAGTGTTCTGTTTTGAAAGAGCTAAAATGTTAGTAGGGGATGCTACAGCAAGAGCTGTTAGTTCAACTTTTACAACTGGTGCAGTAAGTGGTTTCTTTTGTCCATTACCAGCTGATGCTGATGGTTCATTGCCTCCAGCAGGTACTCCTTGTCCATTTTTCTGGTACACAGAAAATGCATGGGGTGGTGGAAACGTAGATGGTGTAAAATACATTAATGCAACAGTTAACTGGGGAACAACAGCAACATTAACAATGAGTGCAACAACAACAATTCCTACAGCAGCATTTGATGGAACATATAATGCAAGTTGGAATGATATTCCTCAACCTGGAACAACAGCACTGTTAGATGGTATCGGTGGAGTTCCTACCTACCGTGCTCAATACAGAAGATGGACTGGCTATAATACAGTAGTTTTAAACTGGGGAGTATTAATCTCTAATTCCCCTCGTCAAAGAGCAATTAAATGGGTTGAGTTACGTCAAACAGGAACAGGTCCTTGGACTTTATACCAAGAAGGAATTTACAATCCAGACTCAAAAAGTCGTTGGGTAGGAAGTATTGCTATGGATGACAATGGAAGTATTGCTTTGTGTTATGCAAGAGCAGCTTCTACAACAGCAACAGGCGATGTTGGGTATGCAAGTTTAGGTTTTACTGGTCGTTTAGCAACAGATCCACTAGGTCAAATGACATTTGGCGAAACAATGGTAATAACAGGTACAGCAGCCCAGACGTCTAATAATCGTTTTGGAGATTATTCTCAAACATCATTAGATCCTGATGGATTAACATTCTGGCATACAGGAGAGTACTTGGCAACAAGCCCAAGAACTCGTATTTATTCTTTCCGTTTGCCATTACCAACAGGTATCGAAGAATCTGAAAACCAAGTAAACAATGTTACGGCTTTCCAAAATTTAGGAGCAATTGTGGTAAATGCTAAAAACCTAAATGTTGAAGGGGAATTAGTAGTTGATTTATTTGATGTTACAGGTAAACAAATTGATGGTAAACAAATGGTAGTAAATGGTGGAACGTTAGAAACATCATTTAGTACAAGCAATTTAGCAGCAGGAACTTATTTAGTTCGTGTTGGTAAAATGAACACTGCTTTCCAAAAAGTAGTTAAAGTAATGGTGAAATAATATTTATAATTTATATAAAACACTCATACATGGTATTAAACTTGTATGAGTGTTTTTTTTAACCCCTAATTCAAATTATATGAAAGCATACGTTTTAATTTTATCGATTGTAGTATCACTTTTGTCATCTTGTAAATCATCTAAAGATTCTAGCGCAAGTGCTTCGAATGCTTCTGCTATAGGAAAAACAACAGGGGTGGTGTCTCACAAATACAAAGCAACAGGCTGTTCATCGGTTATAGTTGTGAAACAAGATGGAGAAGAGTTGACATTGATTCCAAAAGATAAACTATCTGGGAAGTTAGATGTTGATGGATTGGAGGTAACATTTGATTACAATCCTTTAAAAATGCCTCAACCGGAAGGTTGCACAGTAGGAATGCCTGCAGAGATTACAAATTTGGCTAAAAAATAATAGTCTAAAAAATTACTAAAAAAGACTTTGAATTTTTTCAAGGTCTTTTTTGTTAATTCAAACTGTTATACAGCTCCATTATTTTTTGATATTGAATTTTGCTTTCCTCATCTTCTTTTGCTTTAAAAAGTTCAGCTAAATCTTTTACTTGTTTTTTGGCATAATAAGCAACCCATTTGCTTGTTGACTTGTCTTTTGCAACAGAAGCAAGGATGTTCACACCTATTTGTATTGTTTCATTAGATTTTCCTTTTTTAAGGAAAGTAGTGTAAAGGGTAATAAATCCCATATTAGAAAACACTGAAAATTTATCGTCTACTGAAATAAAAAAGGATTTTTGCTCATCTGTTCCATGAACCGAATACAAATCACAGATGGCAAAAAGCACATCTTCATTTTTTTCGTTTTCGTATTGTTTAGCTAACGTTAATCCTTCTTGCGGATTTAAAGTTGAAATTGCGCTTAATGAAGAAGCTACTACTATATACGATTTGTCTGTTAATCCATTTTTGTAGATAGGCATTAACTGCTCGTCATTGTATTTTTTGGAGAGGCTATAAATTGCATCTGCTTTTACCGTTGATTTTTTATCGTTTTTAGCTATAGAAATTAAATTTTCTTTAATAATAGATTCGTTACTTGTGGGAATATCTTTAAGTAAAGAGATTGCCATTTCTCGTATTCCCCAAAAGCGATCATTTAATGCAGCAATAATTGTTGCTGATGCAATAGAATCATGTGAGTTTTTTGACAGCCCAACAAGTGCTTCATATCTATCAAGATAAAGTGGGGCGTGTTTATACTGAAATGCATACTCTTTGGTTGATTTTTTTTCATACTTAGTACAAAGCAACATTTTTTCAGCATCTACATTTACTAAATCAGGTTTTATATTGCATTCAAACTCAAAAATTTCTTCTGTTTTGGTTAGGGTAATTTTTTTTCGTTCTATTTTATTAGTGGAATAAATATCAATGTACATTGGAATTGTAAATATGGGAGAATCGTTTTTGTCTTGTGTTTGCTTTATTTTAACAAGTTGTGTTTTTTTGTTTTCATCATAATTTGTTTGAATGATTAATTCCGGGTGTCCGCTCGATAAAAACCATTGATTAAAAAACCAATTTAAATCTTCTCCTGTAACTTGTTCAAATGCTAAACGTAATTGATGAATTTCAACGGAAGTAAATTTGTTTGTTTCTAGATATAATTTGAGTGAAGCAAAAAAGGCTTCATCTCCTACATATTTACGTAACATGTGCAATACTTGTCCACCTTTATTATAACTATGTCCGTCAAACATATCTTCTTTATCATTATAATAAAAACGGATTAAGTTTTCTTTTTTACGGCTAGATTCTGCTAAATAACCAGCTCTTGATTGAGCGCTGTGAAAGTCGGCAGCATCTAATCCATGTTTATATTCTTCCCAAAGATATTCTCCATAGGTAGCAAATGATTCATTTAATGGTAAGTTGCTCCATGATTCACAGGTTACTAAGTCACCAAACCATTGGTGAAAAAGTTCATGTGCAATTATTGACTCATTGTCTTTATCAATTAATTCTCTATCGGTACGATATAAAAATTCGCCATGTAAAGTGGCTGTTGTATTTTCCATTGCTCCTGAAACATAATCACGAACAACAACTTGAGCGTATTTATTCCAAGGATATTGAACACCTAATTTAGTTGAAAAAAACTCAAGCATTTCAGGCGTTGTTCCAAAAATTGCTTTTGCATGTGGCTCAAATTCTTTTTCTACGTAGTAGCTAACTTCTTTGTCTTTCCACTTTTGGTCTTTAACTACAGAAAACTCTCCAATGGCCATCATTGCTAAATATGGAGCGTGTGGTAAATCCATTTTCCAATAATCGGTTTTTGTTCCATCGCCATTATCAAAAGAAGAAACAAGTTCTCCATTTGAAAGGCTTGTATATTTTTTATCTACAGTAATATAAATTTCTTGAGTCATTCGTTCATTGGGGCGATCAATAGTAGGAAACCAAGCAGAACTAGCTTGTGTTTCACCTTGTGTCCAAATTTGTTGTGGTTTATTTTTATCAGTTCCATCAGCATTTATGAAATACAAACCTTTATCATCGGTAATAGCCGCACTTCCTCCATTTTTTAGTTCATTTGGTTTTGCGATATATTCTATAAAGAGGATAAATTGTTCGTTGTTTTTATACTCTTTGTCTAATTGGATAGCAATAACATTATTTTCGTAAAGGTATTTTACATTTTTTTTCTCCCCTTTTGATACTAATGAAATTTCTTTTAATTCCATTCCTCTTGCATCAAGTTCAATTGTAGATGTTGGATAAAAATAAGGTTTTGCTGTTATTGTTGCTTTACCATACAAGTATTGTTTAGCCCAATCAAAACTTACATCAAGTTTGGTATGAATAATATCATTAATTCTTTTACTTGATGCTTGATACGTTTTTTCTTCGTTTATTTTGTCGGTTGTTTGTATTGTGTCAAGGTTAACAATAGGTAATTCGTTTTTTGGGTTTGTTTGATTTTTTTTCAATAATTCACAAGATGTGAAAAACAAACTAATGCTAAATACGGCTAAATATAATTGAGGCTTCATTTTTTTAAATATTTCCCCCAAAGATTGTGAATTTATTGAATATTTCAAATTAATATAAATAATATGCAAGCATAGTAAATGCTGTGTTTTTCTGTTTTTAGGAATTGTAGAGGCATTAACTATTTGTAGTTTTTATTAACATTTATGAAACCCTTTATTTTTAATAGCGTTAAAGTAAGCAAGTTCTTAATTTATTGTTTAATGCTTTTAAAAGAAACGGAGGTTTATCATGAAAACACATCTAACATACAGGGTTTTCTTAGTTATTAGTTTCTTAATATTATTTATCCAGTCTCAAAATGAAGCTTACGCATCACATGCCCAAAGTGCTGATATAACATATCAATGTTTGGGCGGAAATCAATATCAAATATCCCTTTCCTTTTATCGTGATTGCGCTGGAGTAGCTGCTCCAAACACCGCAAGTATTAATATCTCTTCAGTTTCTTGTGGTCAAAATTTTAATGTTAATTTAAATAGAATAGTTGGTACTGGAATAGACGTAACACCAATTTGTGCACAAATGATAACTCAATGTGCTGGTGGACAATATCCAGGAGTGCAGGAATATATTTACAGAGGAACTGTAAATCTTCCTGCTCAGTGTACTGATTGGGTGATGAGTTTTAATTTATGTTGTCGAAATACATCAATAGGTACAATCCAAAACCCTGGAGGAGAGAACATATATGTTGAAGCTCTTTTGGATAATTTAAATTTTCCTTGTAACAATTCTCCAACATTTTCTAATGCACCTATCCCTTTTGTTTGCGTAGGACAGCCTTATTGTTTTAATAATGGGTCATTTGATGCTGATGGCGATTCGTTGTATTATACCTTAATAAACCCAGCTACTGGTCCAAATACAAGTGTTACCTATATCGCACCTTATTCTGCAACGCAACCTTTGGCATCACTCCCTGCAATAACATTTAATAATATAACGGGTGATATGTGTATGAATCCAACTCAATTACAAGTTACAGTGTTTGCAATTTTGGTTCAAGAATATAGAAACGAAGTTTTAGTAGGAAGTGTAATGAGAGATATTCAATTACGAACCATAACGTGCACAAATAATAATCCATATGTAAATGGGATAAACAATACAGGAGCTTATACTTTAACGGCATGTGCAGGTGTTCCAATCAATTTTAATATTAATACATTTGATGCTGATGCGAACCAAAATGTAAGCATCACATGGAATAACGGCATTACTGGCGCTAGTTTCACTTCGAGTGGAGGTAGTAGACCAACAGGAACTTTTTTATGGACACCAACTGCAGCGGATATTGGAAATGCTTCTACCTGTTTTACTATTACAGTACAAGATGATAATTGTCCGTATAACGGAACTCAAACTTATTCTTTTTGTATAACAGTAACAGGTATTGTTTTAAACACATCATCTACAAATGCTAATTGTGGCGCATCTAATGGAACAGCATCTGTACAAGTTGTTTCGGGTACTGGTCCATTTACCTATCAATGGCAACCTAGTGGAGGAAATAATTTAAATGCAAATGGATTGCAAGCAGGGGTTTATACTGTTGTTGTGAATGGTGCAGGTGGCTGCTCAAGTACAGCTAGTGTAACTATTGGTATGGGCGCTACTCCCGGAAACGTTTCTACTAATGGAACAAATGTGTCGTGTTTTGGCGGAAACAATGGCGTGGCAAGTGTAAATGTAAACGGAGGACAACAACCTTATACATATCTTTGGAGTAATGGTGCAAATACCGCAACCATCAATAATTTAACAGCAGGAGTATATTCAATAACAGTAACAACTGCTAATGGATGTGTTACTACTTCTTCTGCAACCATTACAGAGCCTCAAGCACCATTAGGATACACTACTTCACAATCAAATGTTACTTGTAATGGAATAAATAATGGTCAGGCAAGCGTTGTGGCATTTGGCGGAACAGCTCCATATAATCATAGTTGGAATACAGTTCCAGTACAAACTACATTCACCGCAAACAATTTGTATGCTGGTAATTATGTTGTAACAATTTCAGATAATAATGGATGTACTGCATCAGCAAGTTTTGTGATTACGCAACCATCTCTATTAACAAGCAATGCAATGGTAGTAAATCATGTTACTTGTAATGGCTTAGCAAACGGACAAGTAATAGTTGGGGCATCGGGTGGAACAGGTGCATATACGTATGAGTGGAATACAACTCCAATTCAATATACTCAAGCAGTGAATGGTTTGCAACCAGGAAACTATGTTGCAACGGTTACGGATATAAATGGTTGCACTTCTATATCTTCTGCCTTAATTACAGAGCCATTACCTTTAACATTATCAACTGCAGGGTTTCCAGTAACATGTTATGGATTATCAACCGGGCAAGCAATAGTAATACCTGCAGGAGGTACTGCATCCTATTCTTATCAATGGTTACCTAATGGTGGAACAGGTGCAAGTGCAAATGGTTTAACAGCAGGAACGTATAGCATTACTGTTACAGATGCAAATGGTTGTACCGTTTCTTCATCTGTTTCGGTGACACAACCTTCACCACTTGTATTAAATGCAATGGGAAGTACAACAATCTGTTTGGGACAAAACACAACCTTATCGGCAAATGCTAGTGGTGGAACAGCCGGATATACATATAATTGGACTGGAGTAGGAATTGGTGCAACACAAGTAGTGAGCCCGAATTCAAGTACAATTTATGATGTGGTAGCAACAGATGCAAATGGTTGTATAAGCAATATGGCAAATGTTGCAATAAATGTTACCTCATTAACAGCAGCTAATTTAGTAGTTACTCCTCCTGTTGCAATATGTAATGGTAATAGCACAAGTATTTCCGCAAATGTGAGTGGCAATACTGGACCAGTAACTGTTACATGGAATAATGGATTAGGTTCAGGAAATGGGCCATTTACAGTTTCTCCTTCAGCCACGACCAATTATGTTGTAACCGTAACCGATGCTTGTAATACAAGCATTACAGGAACTGTTCCTGTTACTGTTCACCAGTTGCCTGTGATAAGTTTAAGTCCGCAATCATCAGTTGGTTGTGGAGAAGCCGCAGTTACATTTGTAGACAATTCAACAGGAAATAGTGGAGCACAATATAATTGGAACTTTGGAGATGGAAACGCATCAACCCAAACGAGTCCAACACACTTATATACTCAAACAGGAACCTATACAATTAATGTAACAGTAACTTCTGCTCAAGGATGTTCAAATGGTTCAAATACATTTGCAACTGTACTGGTTCATGCTCCTTCAAAAGCTATTTTTACAGCAGATGCACTGGATGGAACAACAATAAGTCCGATTTATAAGTTCTCGAATCAATCGATTAACGCAACAACTTACAGCTGGGATTTAGGAGATGGCACATTAACTACACAATTACATCCAGAGCATACCTATCCAGGCAAAGGAGAATATTTAGTAACCTTAAAAACACAAAGCATTAATGGTTGTAGAGATTCATTGTCAATCATGGTGGAAATACGACCAGAATTTACATTGTACATTCCAAATGCATTTACTCCGGATGGAAATGGTGTTAACGATTTTTTTACCGCAAAAGGGCAAGAGATATCAGAATTTAAAATGATGATATTTAATCGTTGGGGTGAAATGATTTTTGAAACTAATGATATTTATTATGGTTGGGATGGAAAAGCAAATGGTGGTTCTGATATAGCGCAAACAGGAGTATATGTTTACAAAATAAAAGTAAGAGATTACAAGCAAAAATATTATGATTACACAGGTCATGTAACATTGTTAGCATCACAATAAGTAAGAACGAGAACAAACACCCTCAAGTAAAAAGGAGGGTGTTTGTTTATGTTTTTTTAGATAGTTTACTATTGGGGAAAAGAGATTTGTAAATTTCTCGATAGTAAATAACCAAGTCGAATGTAACAATTGGAGAAGTCAATTGTTGATTTAATTTTCTATTATCAGTAAACATGAATCGATATCCGAAATCGGCTCCAATGCCAATCCACTTTAGTAATTTATATTCTATAGAAATGGCCGGCTCATAAATAAAATTAATCGATTTATCTGTTTTTGTTTTTTGTCCATTATAATAATGCTGAAAATACGATTCGCCAATACCTATTTGTAATGGCATACTCACTTCCCATTTTTTTGATTGGTAAAATGCATAATCAATGGATGCAGAAAAGTAGTAAAACTTTAAACCTCTACTTATAAAATAAGGTTTTCCTAATTCGTTTACATATTCAATGTTTTGATTTAACCCTTTTGGAGGGTTGTACAATTGATTGTATCCTATTCCAAATCGTAATTTGCTCCCAAATTTTACTCCAGCTTTCGCTCCAAAAACATGAACTAAACTATTGTCAATAAATGAATTTCTAGAATCAAGTTTAGCAAAAAGATGAGGTTTTAATTGCAATGATTTTTTAATGGTATCAATAGCAGGTTGCGATTTGCTAGTAACAAACAATAAACAAAAAAGAAGTGGTAGAAAAAGATTTCTTTTTTTCATTGAGCAAATATAATCAAGAAAAAATCAACTAAGCTTTTCTAAAAGCATTTCCTGATGTGGAATATTATCTTCTAAATATTCTTCTCCAACCGATTTAAAGCCAAATGAAGAATAAAATTTGATTAAATAGGATTGTGCAGATATTCGAATGCTAGTTTTTTCGAATTTTATTTTTATCTCATCAAGGGCTTGTTTCATTAATAATTTCCCAACACCTTTTCCTCTCACATCAGAGGAGCTTACAACTCTTCCTATTGAAACATCGGGGTATGAAACTCCTGGTGGAAGAATGCGTGCGTATGCAACAAGTTCATTGTTTAAGAATCCCATCAAATGAAATGCCTTTTGGTCTTTCCTGTCAGCATCTTGATAAGGGCAATTTTGTTCTACAACAAAAATAGCAATACGTAATCTTATAATTTCATATACCTCTTTTGCAGAAAGCTCATCAAATGATTTTAATTGCCATTGTATTGTATTCATATAATTAGCTTGATGAATGGGGTTAAAATAGTTTTATAAAAATACTTCGTAATTTTTTGTAAAAATAAAATGCAATAAAGCATCCCGTTGTATTGGCTATAAAATCAAAAACATCGGCACTTCTTTCGGTAAATATAATTCCTTGCATTATTTCGGTAGAGGCTCCATAAACAATGCAAAAAGCCGCAGCATACAATTTACTTACATTGTTATTAAACGAATACTTTGTTTGTAGCTCAAGTCCAATAGCAGTAAGTATAAATAAAACAAAAAATATTCCCGCATGCACAACTTTATCAAAGCTTAATAACTCTAAAAAATGAATATGCGGAATATCCCTTCCGGGAATTCCGCACAAGATAAGAATAAACAATGCCCAAAGCATTGCCCATTTCATTGGTTTAAAAAACATTTTATTTTTAATAATACAAGCTATAAAACTTGCATTAAATTTTAATGACCAATTAAAGCTTTGTAATCAGCAACACTTAATAATTGGTTTGCTTCGCTTGCATCTTTCATTTCTACTTTAATCATCCACCCGTTACCGTAAGGGTCTTTATTTACTGCATCAGGCGTAGCATCTAAGCTAGGGTTGATTTCTAATACTTTACCAGAAACAGGCATAAATAAATCAGAAACTGTTTTAACCGCTTCTACGGTTCCAAATATTTCTTCGTGTGCAAGCTCTTCGCCAACAGTGTTAATATCTACATAAACAATATCACCTAATTCGCTTTGAGCAAAATCTGTAATTCCAATTGTTGCAACATTACCTTCAACACGAACCCATTCGTGGTCTTTTGTGTACTTTAAATTTTCAGGGAAATTCATATTCTATTTTTTAAATTGTTGTACAAATTTATAGTTAATTCTAAAATAAAAAAGTTTTGTTTGTTTTTTTAGTTAGAAAGAGTTAATCGTAAGCTTAATCCGGCATTTGTATTAGTTGTTGGGAATGAAGTTGAAACTACAGGTTTATTCATTATTCGGTCGTAGAAAACACGAATATTAACCCGGTCATTAATAACATAATCGGCTGATAATTTTAATGAAATAATATTAGTTCCCCCTGTTGATTGAGTTGTTTCTTCTACAATTCTTCTCATTTTGGTTTCATTTTTACGGAATGAAATATCACCTTTTAAGTTAATATCACTTTTTATAGGCTTCCCTTTTATTTTCATGTTTTTACCTAATGACACATTTCTTAGTCGATAGCCTAAACCTCCAATAATTTCATTTCCGGCTACTTCCATAATTGTTTTGCTGGTTAATCCAAGAGATACGTTTCTATCTTTTTTGTATTCAAAATTGATTAATAAGCTATTATTTAATACCACATCAATTTTAATGAAAGGGCTCCATTGCTCAGAAATGGTAACTGTATTAATTTGATATTTAGATATAAAGTTTGGATTGTTTGCAACACTAGATACTTGTTCTTTTATAGCAGTATAACCATCGTTATCAGGGTCAATGAACATCATGTTTGATGTGTATCCTCCCACATTATACGATGAACGATAAGCATGGCTTAGGGTTACTGTTTTAAAATATTTTTTTATAGCATCTATTTTTGATAAACCATCATATGTTGCTCTCCAGTTTATTTTTGGAACTTTTGGAAAAGCATCTAATGTTGAATTTGCAGGATTTTTTCCTGAATAAGCAGCAATGAATGCCGGAATTAATACATCTTGTGATGTTTCATTGTATCCTTCTGCATAG
>JAEUTT010000287.1 GCA_016787165.1 Bacteroidia bacterium
AAAAGATTTAGCTGTTTGTATTCATGGTAATAAAGTTAACCATGGTGAACATTATTTATACACTGAAGAGTTTTTAACGGCTTTAGATACAAACTTAAAAGCAAAATTAGGTAAGTAATATTTTTTACTTATTCTTTAAAAAGGTGCACTATAAAAGTGCACCTTTTTTGTTTTAAAAATGTACTATATTTGCCGCGCAAAAAACTAAAAAAAACATATAAAATGGGAATGTTATCTGAATTTAAAGCCTTTGCTATGCGTGGTAGCGTAGTAGATTTAGCTGTCGGTGTTGTTATCGGTGGTGCCTTTGGTAAAATAGTATCTTCTTTAGTAGATGATATTATAACACCTGCTATTTTAACACCTGCATTAAAAGCGGCTCAATTAACTGATTTAGCACAATTAGTTATTCCAGGCACAGCAATCAAATACGGGAATTTTTTATCACAAATTATTTCATTCATTATTGTAGCCTTTGCCTTGTTTATGGTGATAAAAGGAATTAATGCTGCTAAAAAACGCGCAGACGATAAAGCAGCTGCGGAAGCTCCTCCAGCACCTCCTGCTGGCCCTACTCAAGAACAGTTACTCGCTGAAATTAGAGATATATTAAAAAAATAATCAAACTATAATCATAATCTATACAGTGTTCATCCGTTGATGGATACTGAATAGTTATTTAACATGAATGCTATGAAAAATAAACTAATAATTGTATTTACTTTTACATTTATTGTAAACACTTTTGCTCAAACGCCTGACTCAGCTAAAACTCCTAAAAATTGGACAAAAGGAGGTATTACAGGATTAAATTTCACTCAATCGAGCTTTACTAACTGGGCTGCTGGTGGAGAGAATGCTTTGTCGTTTACAGCGGCTACCGGCTTTTTTGCAAATTATAAAAAAGGAAACTGGACATGGGATAACAATATTGATTTAGCATACGGTTTACTTAAATCAGGAGAAGATAAGTTTCGTAAAAATGAAGATAAAATAGATTTTACTTCTAAACTGGGTCGTTATGCTTTTTATAATCATTGGTATTACACAGCATTAGTGAATTTCAAAAGTCAGTTTGATGCAGGTTATAACTTGCCAGATGATTCTACTATTGTTTCTCATTTTTTAGCGCCCGGTTATGTATTAGGCTCTATAGGTTTAGACTACAAATCAACAAACAATAGTTTAAATATATTTATTTCACCAGTAACATCTCGTACCACTATTGTAAATAATCAACGTTTAGCCGATAACGGAGCGTACGGTGTGCAAGCGGCTAAATACGATACATTGCCTTCAGGCGTTTATGGAATAGTTCAACATGGCGAAATGATACGTAATGAATTTGGGGGATATATGAAATTAACATTCAAAAAAGATATCTTTAAAAATGTAAATTATTCAACTAAGTTAGAGTTGTTTAGTAACTATCTCGACAGACCTGAGAATATTGATGTGTTATGGGAAAATATTTTGAATTTAAAAGTAAATAAATTTTTAACTGCAAGTATTTCTACCAACATGATTTATGATCATGACATTCCTGTTCCGGTTAGATACCAAGAAAATGGTGTTACACTAACAAGAACAGGTCCTCGTTTACAATTTAAACAAGTATTAGCAATTGGATTTGTGTACAATTTTGGAAATCCTAAAAAATAATTAGAGTTATAAATAAAAAAAACGCGCTTAATTTAAGCGCGCTTTTTTTAGCTCTTTACAACCAATTCAGACAAAACCGACTCTATCGTTTTTGTTTCGGGGTAAAAAGAAAGAATTTTTTGCAATACATCATCAATAACTGAATCGGGGCATGATGCACCACTGGTGAGTATAATATTTACCGGTGTTTTTTCAGGTAAATAGTTGTCGCTTACCAAATGTTCATGATTTAAAAAATCAAAATGATTGATTCGTTTTTTTGAAACAATCTCACTTGCTGATGATATAAAGTAGGTAGGTAGTTTTTCTTCACATAACTCCACAATATGTGATGTGTTAGAACTGTTATAACCTCCAACTACAATGGCCAAGTCGGCATTTTCTTTTAATAAACCATAAGTAGCCTCTTGATTTTCATTAGTAGCATAACATAAAGTATCTCTGGTATCTGAATAATGATTTTTAATATTTGCTTCGCCATATTTTTGAATCATTATTTGTTTAAAATAGTCGGCAATCTCTTGCGTTTCTGTTGCAAGCATTGTAGTTTGATTGATTACTCCTAAACGCGAAAGATGCTCCTTGGCATTAAAGTCTTTGGAGTACCTGCCTTTGAACGACTGTTCAAATTGTTCTATACTTACTTTGCCAAGAATAAAATCACCTATGATTTTAGATTCATTAATATCTTTTACAACAATGGCTGGCGCATCTTTTTCGCTTCGCGAAAATGTTGCTCTGGTTTCTTCATGGTTGTATTTTCCATGAATAATGATAGTGTATTTTTCTTCTCCAAGTTTTTCCGATTTTTTCCATACTCGTTCCACAAACGGACAAGTAGTATCGTATTTTCGTACTTCAATTCCTTTTTTGTTTAATTCATCTTCAATTGCCAAAGTGGTTCCAAATGCAGGAATAATAACGATATCATCGGAGCTTAATTCACTAAAATCAATTATTTGATTACCCGAAGTGTCCATTAAAAATTTTACTCCTCGTTTTAGTAAATCATTATTCACCTCCGGATTGTGAATCATTTGGCTTAACAGAAAAATTCGTTTGCCTTCATTTTCATCAATTGCTTTGTAGGCAGTTTCTATGGCATGTTCCACTCCAAAACAAAAACCAAAATGACGAGCAATAAAAAAACGAACTGGTCCAAAGTCGAGAACAGTTGGCGAAAAATCTTTTTTTCTGGGGTCCGTTATTTTTCTAAACTCTTTTACTTTAGAGATAATCGGACTTTTATAAAATTCTGGGATATCAAAATGCTTCATCTGATAATAACATTCTTGCTTGTTAAATGTTCCAACAAAGTTATATAAATTAATTTTTAGAAAGTGCTTTATATCACCAATTTAAATAATATAAGCTTTGTTTTGGCACTAGGAAGCCCAAAATAGCGGGATAAAATCGGCTTTATGAACAATTGGGTGTGAATGTCTTTTGTGATTCAGCTAAAGAGTAGCATTTGAATGGGTTATTTTTGTGTTTGATGAAAAAAAGAAAACCTTTAATATTAGTTACCAATGATGATGGTATAACAGCACCTGGTATTTCAGCGTTGGTAGAGGTAATGAAAACAATAGGTGATGTAGTGGTTGTTGCACCCGATAAGCCTCAATCGGGTATGGGACACGCCATTACTATTAATTCAACGTTAAGAATTAACAAAGTAAATATTTATGGGGTTAAAGAAGAGTATAGTTGCACTGGAACCCCTGTTGATTGTGTAAAAATTGCGATTAATAAAATAATGAAACGCAAACCTGATTTATGTGTATCCGGCATTAATCACGGTTCTAATATGTCGATCAATGTGATTTATTCCGGTACGATGTCGGCTGCAGTAGAAGGGGCAATTGAAGGAGTTCCTTCCATTGGTTTTTCATTGTGCGATTATTCAATAGATGCTAATTTTTCGGCAGCTAAAAAAATAGTTAAAGAAATTACACTTCGTGTTTTAACTAATTCGATGCCTAAAGATGTTTGCTTGAATGTGAATATTCCAAAATTGAAATACGATGAAATAAAAGGAATAAAAGTGTGCCGCCAAGCTCGTGCTAACTGGATAGAGGAATTAGATGAACGAAAAGACCCTAGTGGCAAACCCTATTTTTGGCTTAC
>JAEUTT010000348.1 GCA_016787165.1 Bacteroidia bacterium
GTAACTGTTGCTGCTTTGGTATTCACCTTTTCGGCAATAGCATTGGTAGAAACAGCTTCATTTTCCTGTTCAATTAACTTATAAATGGCTTTTAAATAATTTTCTTCGGTATAGGAGTTCATGTAAAAAATATTTAGACAAAGATAGTATTTTTTTAAAAGAGTAATTAAAATTTATTTTTAGATTAATCTAAATTTAATGCGTATATTTGTCGAAATATTAAATGAAACACTTATTAAACATAGCATTACTTTTCTTTTCTTTTTCGGCCATTGCCCAAACAGGAAGCATACAAGGAATTATAAAAGGTAATGAACGCCCTTTAGAATTTGCTGTAATAGGTTTATTAAATACAAACATTGCCTCTGCTAGCAATTCAAAAGGTGAATTTGAACTAAAAAATATACCTTACGGTAAATATCAATTACAAATTTCATTAATTGGTTTTCAAACTTTAAAAAAAACAATAAACATTGTTTCTGATGAAACAATTATAATCAGTCAAATATTAACTCCTCTTGAAAACAGTCTTTCTGAAGTGGTAATAACAGGAACCATGCAGGAAATTTCACGTTCAGAATCGGCTATTCCTATTGAAATTTTAACACCAAAATTATTTCAAAAAAATCCAACACCTAATTTATTTGAATCCATGCAAATGGTGAATGGTGTTCAACCACAAATGAACTGCAATGTTTGTAATACTGGCGATATTCATATCAACGGCATGGAAGGGCCCTATACCATGATTACAATTGATGGAATGCCTATTGTTAGCTCATTATCTACCGTTTATGGATTAAGTGGAATACCTAATAGCTTAGTAAATAGAATTGAAGTAGTTAAAGGACCAGCAAGCACACTTTATGGCTCCGAAGCGGTGGGTGGATTAATAAATGTGATTACCAAAAATCCAATAAATGCCCCCAAACTCAGTATTGATGCATTTGCTACTACAGACCAAGAATATAATTTAGATATTGGTTTGAAAAAACAGTTCAATAAAACACACTCATTGTTAGGTGTTAATTATTTCAATTTTCAAAACCGGATGGATAAAAACAATGATAATTTCACCGATATTACTTTACAACATCGTATTTCTGTTTTTAATAAATGGAGCTTTGAACGCAAAGAAAATCGTTTAGCCAGTATTGCTGCTCGTTTTGTTTATGAAGACCGATGGGGTGGTGAAATGCAATGGGATAGAAGCTTTAGAGGAACGGATAGTGTATATGGCGAAAGTATTTTTACTACCCGTTACGAACTTATTGGTGCTTATCAATTGCCTTTAAAAGAAAAAATCATTTTTCAATACTCATTTAATAATCATCATCAAAATTCATATTACGGTACCATTCCTTTTATGGCTAACCAAACCATTGCATTTGGTCAGTTGCATTGGAATAAAAACATACATGATAACATCAATTTATTAGTAGGTATTCCTTTTAGATATACACTTTACGATGACAATACTGTTGGAACTAAAACAATTTTGGATAGCACAACTTTCATTAACAAACCACAACAAACTTATTTGCCTGGAATTTTTGTTCAAAGTGAATACAAGCTTAAACGTTTTACCACCTTAGCGGGGTTGCGTTACGACTACAACACCTATCACGGAAATATATTTTCGCCACGCATCAGTTTTAAATACAATATAAATGATAACAATATTTTTAGATTAAGCGGAGGCAATGGATACCGGGTAGTAAACTTATTTACCGAAGACCATGCTGCACTAACAGGAGCAAGAGATGTGGTAATTAAAAACAATTTACAACCTGAAAAATCGTGGAATATAAATTTGAATTATGTAAAAATTTGGATTTACAAAAAAGTGTACATCACTACCGATGCAAGTTTATTTTACACCTATTTCAGTAATAAAATTATTGCAGATTATACAAGCGAT
>JAEUTT010000352.1 GCA_016787165.1 Bacteroidia bacterium
GTCTATCATATCGCCAAAGGTGAGTTTGCTCCAATCTATTGATTTTTGACCATATGTTGCTTGAAAACCAACATTTACAGCAAAATCGCGTGTTGGTCGCCATTGATAAGAATATATTCCACTTACATTGGTAGTATTAAGCGTTCCTTGTCCTGCTCTATCATTTGTAACAATAATACCTAAGCCACTTTTAATTCCATAAAAAAATCGATCAGCAGAAACACTCGTTGTAACATAGGTGCCAGAAATAGCTGGCCATTGATTGCGGTAATTAACCGCGATTCGTGGACAAATGGTAGATCCTGCAAATGCCGGATTTAAATACAAAGGGTTTGCATAAAATTGGGTAAATTGAGGATCTTGAGCTCGAAGAAACTGAACCGAAACAAAAAATAAAATGATTCCAATTAGTATAAATAATTTTTTCATGTTGCCTCCTTTCTTGCTTTATCATGTAGACGAGCAATAAAAGAAAGGTTGCCTTCTAAAAAAAATTATTTTTTTAATGTATCGTTTTTTGCCTTCTCTCTGTGCTTTCTAATACTATCAGGATTTACATTGCCTAACATAAAATCATTCCAGCCAATTGGAGTAGATGTGGATTTTGCGGCTTTTTTTGTTTCATCCTTTTCTTTTGTATTACCAATAATTCCTTTTGAGGAGTCTATCATATCTCCAAAAATAGGCTCGTTCCCCATTTCAATAACAGGGTGAACTTTTATGTTTTCTTCTTCTTTGGTTGACGATTTAATTGCCTTCTCTTTTTTTTTAATGACTTCTTTTTCTTTATTATTTTTAACTACTTCTTCCGACTTAACAATTGTTGGCACAATCATCTCTTCTTCTTTTATTGGCTGTTCTGCATCTTGTTCGGATGAACTTAAAATACTTTCTATAGGGGTTGAAGGCTCTTCTTTAATTGTTTCAGGCTGCTCTACTTTTTCATTTATAATTTCTGACTTTTCCGGGAAAGAGTTTGTTTTGCTTGAAAAAACAGAATAAATGAAATACCCTCCAACACACACCGAAACGACAATTGCAGCATTAACAATGTATTTATAGTTGAATGTATTAGCCTTTGGAGCTGCGTCTAGCATTGAGTTCATTCGAGACCAGTCGCTCGAATCAAAAGAAGCTTCTTGATCCTTTAATACATCTTTGATGATTTCATCAAACTTGCTATTTGGAGTATTATTTGTCATTCGATTGTCTGATAAGTTGAATTAAATTTTTTTTCAAATTAAATTTTGCTTTTGATAAATTGGATTTTGATGTTCCCTCACTAATATCAAGTAGCTCTGCAATTTGTTTATGAGAATATTCTTCTATTACATATAAATTAAAAACGGTGCGGTAAGCTGGTGTAAGCTCTTGTACTGCTTTTAGTATGTCTTTTTCATCAATATTTCTAATAAAGTCTTCTTCTTCAAGTGTATCATCTGCAATATTCATTTGCTTTTCATTTGCATAAACAGTGCTTACGATTAAATAGTTTTGTTTGTTTTTGCGCAAATAATCAATTGCTGTGTTTACCATTATTCTTCTAATCCAACCTTCAAATGAACCAGAACTATTAAATCCTTTTAGGCTATTAAACACTTTTAAAAAACCTTCATGCACTATATCTTTTGCCTCATCTGTACTTTTTGAATAGCGCAAACAAACCCCTAACATTTTACTGTAGAAGTGTTCATACAAAGCTTTCTGGCTAGCACGATCATTCTTTAAACAACCTTTAATTAATTCGGTTTCATTCATAAATACAGTATTGTCTTTGCAAAACAACTGTCTTCTACGATAGAATGACGTAAAAGGTTTTTAATGGTTGCCTTGAACTAATTATTTTTTTACTAATATAAACTTAATCTGCAAATGAAAAGGTTATGAAAAAGTTAAAAATATCATTTAGGGTTAGTTGAATAAGGATAGTTAAATGGGTTAACTAAGTTAAATGAGAAAATGAGGTGAATAGATTTTATCATTGAGAAAATGTAGCAAGGCGCAACTAATGGACAATACACTTACTCAAATGGATAAATAACGATGTTGCCAATTAATACGCTCTTACGTTTTTTCCTTCCATATAGTTGATAAATGACTTATTCACTACCTTGTTCCCTCCGGGTGTAGGATAATTTCCAGTAAAGTACCAATCGCCTTGGTTATTCGGACAAGCATTATGCAAGCCTTCAATAGTTTGATATATTATTTCCACCTCGGCATTGATTCCCTCGGGGCGAAGTAATTCTGAAATTTTAGCCGAAATTTGTTCGGCTGTAAATGGTTCATAAATTTCTTTTACCACATTCACAATTTCTTCTTTAGGTAAATCTACTTGTGTTTTTGCTTTTTCATACAATTCGTCTAAAAGATTTTCTTTAAAATTATCTTTCAATAATTGTACTGCTGCCTGAAAAGCAATAAAATCGCCCAATTTAGCCATATCTATCCCATAACAATCGGGGTAGCGTATTTGTGGAGCAGAAGAAACGATGACTATTTTTTTAGGCCCTAATCGGTCTAATATTTTTAAAATACTTTGTTTTAATGTAGTACCACGAACAATAGAATCATCTAACACCACCAAATTATCTTCACCTGATTTTACAACTCCATAAGTAGTGTCGTATACATGCGCCACCATATCATCACGTTGTGCATCTTGTGTAATAAAAGTTCTGAGCTTCGCATCTTTAATTGCAATTTTTTCGATGCGTGGTTGTACATTTAAAATTTCACTTAATTCTGGGTCGGCAACTTTGCTTCCCATTTGTAAAATTTTATGCTTTTTTACGGTGTTATTATAATGATGCAATCCCTCAATCAATCCACCAAAAGCTACTTCAGCAGTGTTAGGAATATAAGAAAATACGGTGTTTTTTAAATCATAATCAACCGAACGTAATACAGCGGGTGTTAATTGACGACCTAATAGTTGACGTTCTCTGTAAATATCGGCATCACTACCGCGCGAAAAATAAATACGCTCGAATGAACAAGGCGTTTTTTTAAGCGGTGCTAAAATTTCTTTTTCACCATAAGTACCATCTTTTTTAATAATCAAGGCATGACCCGGTGTAAGTTCTTTTACTTTTTCGAGTGGCACGTTAAATGCAGTTTGAATAACCGGACGTTCAGATGTTACCACCACTACTTCTTCATCGGCATAGTAGTATGTTGGACGAATACCACTTGGGTCGCGCAATACAAAAGCATCACCATGTCCAAACAGACCAGCCATTGCATATCCTCCATCCCATTTTTTGCTTGCATCTTTTAATATGCGTTGAACATCTATATGTTTGGCAATTAATGCTGAAATAGTTGAATTGTCGTGTCCTTCTTTTTTAAACTTCTGAAACAAAGCTTCGTTTTCTTCATCTAAAAAGTGTCCAATTTTTTCCATTACAGTAACTGTATCGGCTTTTTCTTTAGGATGTTGTCCCAATTCTACCAACTGATTAAATAGTTCATCTACATTGGTAAGATTAAAATTTCCTGCAACCACCAAGTTGCGTGTCATCCAGTTATTCTGACGTAAAAATGGATGGCAATTTTCTATAGAATTACCGCCATAGGTTCCGTAGCGCAAATGACCTAAAAACAACTCACCTGTATAGGCAATATTTTTTTTGAGCCAAGCAGCATCTTGTAACTTATCAGGATTTTTTTTGTGAACCTCTTCGAATTTGGAGTTTATTTTTCCAAAAATTTCTTTGATTGCTCCACTTCCAACAGCTCTGTTTCTGCTTATGTATCGTGTTCCAGGTGCTACATCAAATTTTATGTTTGCTACCCCTGCTCCATCTTGCCCACGGTTATGTTGCTTTTCCATAAGTAAATACATTTTATTTACACCATACAGCGGAGTACCGTATTTTTTGATGTAATAGTCAAGTGGTTTTAGCAATCGTATCATTGCTATACCACATTCATGCTTTATTGCATCGCTCATAGGAAAAAGGCTTGAAATTTTTGAGCAACGAATTTACGATTTTTATTTTATGTTTGGAAAGATAATTTAGACGGACAGGACCTTAAGTAAGACTAAATAAAAATCCCGAAGAACTTGATAAAAACTTCGGGACTTTTTTGGATAAAACTAAACATGAAACACTGTTGTGCTACTCCTTCACAACACCAAGTTTTTACAATTTACTTTGGATATTGAAATCCTACTTGTAGTAGTAAACTGCGTAGCAAATATGAATCATAAAAACACTAAATGCAAACCCAATTTACACCTAAATTAAGGTTTCGAGCAGAGCAAATTTCTCCAAATTGAGTTTTTTGCCCCTTTGAAACACTATTAAAATAAGAGTTTTTGTTTTTTGACCTCCTGATTTTAACATTTTTTTATAAGGTTTCGGGCGTAAAATAAGACCCAAATAAAATCAATGAAATCGGTCGATAATTTGCGCATAATTATATATTTGTATCTCTCTAAACTAAAAAATGTCAATAAAAACATCAACTACAAGCAATAACTTGTTTTTACTTATCAAGTCTTTGTCTGCCTCCGAAAAAGGATATATAAAAAAGCAGGCAAGCATACATGTGGTTGGTGGACAAAACAAATACATCCGAATTTTTGATGCTTTTGATAAACAGAAAGAGTTTAATGAGGAGGAGATATTAGAAAAATTCAAAGGCGACCCTATTCTTCATCATTTTTCGGTAAGTAAAAACTACCTATTTAAGTTTATTTTAAAATGTTTAGAATCATTTCATTCAAACATTAAAACTGAATTACGAAGTTCGCTCAATCATATTGAAATTTTACACAACAAAAATTTACCCTCTGTTGCCAAAAAAATGCTTATCAAAGCAAAGGCTACAGCCGAACAGTATGAATTGTACGAATTTATGGAAGAAATTATTGATTGGGAAATTGTTTTATTAGTTGAAGAAGCGAATCCCAAAAATTATCTAGAGTTAGTAAATAAATACTTTAAAGAGCTATATAATAGCATTGAGAAAAAGAAAACCATTATTGGCTATAAGCATCTTTATCAAAAGCTGAGGGCGAAAACACTTTACATAGGTTTAACTAGAAATGATGAAGATGTATTGGAGTTCCAAAAAATATTTGAGCAATCTAAAACGAATAGCAAAAACATGCTTTCTACTTTTAACGCTCAATTCTATAGAAATTTAATGCAAGCAAACTTTATGTTTTCATTAAATGAACTGGCAAATGCCGAACAATTACTCCAAAGCAACACAAAATTATTTGAGAGCAATAAACACATGATTAATGTGAAGCCATTTGCCTACATTGGAACACTAAGAAATAAAGCAGTAAATGAACTGTCACTAATGCAATACGACTCTCTATTCAAAACGATTGAAAAAATGGATGCGTTTGTAAGCAAATATGGCAGTATTAACAAATACTATGAAATACTTACCGAAAACTTAAAGCTATTTGTTTACATTCCTATGGGAGAATTTGAAAAAGCAAAACAAATTGCCGAAAATCTGGAACTACTTTATGAGCAAATAGCACAAACAAAAATCATTCAAAAAGAAAGGCTATTACACAATTATGCCCTTGCTTATATATATATTGGATTAAAAGATTTTAAACTAGCAAATAATCACATTAATAAAATTTTAAATGAACCAACTGAAAATTTTAGAAGTGATTTAATTTGCTTTGCACATATTATAAGTTTAATCATTTATTTTGAACTAGGGAATACCGATCTTTTAGATTATCGAATTAAAGCAACTTACCGATTCTTATTAAGAAGAAATAAACTTCATGAATATGAGAAACAAATACTCTTGTTTTTAAAAGCAGCACGCAAAAAGAAAGGCGACAAACAAGCATTGGTAATTAATTTTGGAGAGTTAAAAAATAAACTTTTAGAAGCAACGAACGGTCCTATTGAAAAAAATGCACTTAGCTTGTTTGATCTAATCTCTTGGCTTGAAAGCAAAATAGAAAACAAAGATTTTGTTCAAATTAAAAAAGAAAAATTTGCTCAACAACAAACATTTGAAGCATCAAATGCTCATTTGCACTAATCAATAATTCGTTTCATATTAAGCTCTTTAGGAGGAGCGATAATCAACGGGACTGTTTCGGTGGTTACCGAGCTTGTATCTAATCCAAATGCCCTTGCCTCTGACAAACTTAAGTGTTTTAAAATAGAATGAATTTCTAAAATTAATTTTTCATGAATTGGAAGTTCATTTTCATACGACAAGAATTTTTCAATTACAATAAATCTAAAATCACCAATGATATTGTTTTTATTTAATGATTTATACCTACTTGTAATATCTACCTCTTTGTTTTTTACTAAATCCTCTACCACTTTTCTAAACATTAAATTCACCCTTGGGGCAACGCGGAAACCTAAACGAAAATCAATACGAATCACATCATCGTGAATAAATTCACATACCTTATATTCCATACGATAAGGCTCATCAACCACATCAACATGCACAAACCAATATATATCTGCACGCTTAGGCTGTTTTTGCATAATCGAATAAATAATTTTCGATTCTATTTCATCTCTATTATTTGCACTAGTTAAATAAACTAAATGTGTTGCATATTTAGGTACACTTAAATCGCGACTTAAATCTTCTAATACAGGTAAGTAATCTGAAAGCTTAACAAACTCCACATATCGGTTACGTATTTTTCGCGCATAAAACCATATTAACATTACAGAAGTAAGTATTGCTGCAATAAGTAAACTTATCCATCCGCCTTTGGTAAACTTATCCATTTGTGCAATTAAAAACGAAATTTCAATGAACAAATAAATAATCACAAAACCCCAAATTAATGGAGTCCAAAAACGTTTTATTTTCATAAAATAAGTAAGTAAACGAGATGACATTAACATGCCTAAAATAATTGTAAGCCCATATGCTGCTTCCATTTTTGACGACTCTTCAAAATACAACACAACCAAAATGCAACCAGCACACAACAACCAGTTAATTGATGGAATATACAATTGACCTTTTAGCTCACTTGGATATTTGATTTTTGCTTTTGGCCAAAAATTTAATCGTATAGCCTCATTTATCAATGTGAACGAGCCGCTAATTAATGCCTGACTAGCAACAACTGTTGCAATAGTAGCAAGCGCAATTCCAATTGGCAAAAACCATTCAGGCATAATTGTATAAAACGGACTCGCACCATTTAATCCTTCTCCTTCATGAGCAATTAACCATGCTCCTTGACCAAAATAATTGAGAATTAGCATAATTTTTACAAAACCCCAGCTTATTCGAATATTTTCTTTTCCACAGTGTCCTAAATCAGAGTATAACGCTTCTGCCCCAGTAGTACATAAAAACACCGCACCTAATAGCCAAAATCCACCGGGATGCTTAACCAATAAATCGTATCCATAAACTGGATTCAAAGCTTTAAGAACATTTAAATTTCCAGAAAGTTGTGAAAACCCAAGTATTCCAAGCATTAAAAACCATGCTAACATTACGGGCCCAAATAATTTTCCGATTGATTTTGTTCCAAACTGTTGGATTAAAAACAATAGAAAAATAATAACGATAACAATAGGAACAGTATGTAAATTTTTAAATGAATCAACCATTTTTAGTCCTTCTACTGCAGAAGAAACAGAAATTGGAGGCGTAATAATTCCTTCCGCCAAAATAGCACTCCCACCAATTATAGCTGGAAATATTAACCATTTTACCTTTGTTTTTTTTACTAATGTATAAAGCGAAAATATTCCTCCTTCACCTTTATTATCGGCTCTAAGAGTTAGGATTACATATTTAAGTGTAGTTTGTAAAGTAAGAGTCCAAAATATACAAGAGATGCCACCCATTACTACAGATGAGTCAATTGGGGCATCACCCACAATGGCCTTTAATACATATAAAGGTGATGTTCCTATATCACCAAAAATAATTCCTAAAGTTACCAATAAACCGGCAGCCGAAAGCTTATGTGAATTATGATGTCCGTTGTTACCCATTTTTAGAGAGAATAAAAAAGCGTGTAAAACTACAAAATATTAAAGCATACAAGGCTTATTTTTTCGACAAATATTGATTATGCTCTTATATATAGTAGCAATGGGGACTTAAAAGTTCAAAGGAAACGGTATTTAAATTTTAACACAATCAATTAAATAAATAACTATTTTAGCGAAGTATGAAACCAAAATTAGTCGTTTTTACAGGTGCGGGAATTAGTGCAGAAAGTGGAATTAAAACATTCAGAGATACTGGAGGTTTATGGGAAGAGTATAAAATAAGCGATGTGGCTACGCCACAAGCTTGGGAAAAAAACAAAGAACTTGTTTTGGATTTTTACAACAAACGAAGAAAACAAATTATTGAAGCATCCCCTAACAAGGCGCATCATATTTTAGTTGAGTTAGAAAAAAAATATGATGTTCAAATTATCACTCAAAATATTGATGATTTTCATGAGCGTGCTGGCTCAAAAAAAGTTTTGCATTTACATGGCGAAATAGTAAAAAGTAGAAGCACACTTGATCCCTCATTAATATATTCTGTTAAAAATGCGGAATTAAAAATTGGAGATAAATGCGAAAAAGGCTCACAACTTAGACCACACATAGTATGGTTTGGGGAAATGGTTCCTATGATAGATCAAGCCTCTTTTTTGGCAGAAAAGGCGGATATTTTTGCAGTTGTTGGGACCTCATTATTGGTTTATCCTGCAGCAGGTTTAATCGACTACACTCCTTCTAAGATTGATAAATACTTGATTGACCCAAGCGAT
>JAEUTT010000363.1 GCA_016787165.1 Bacteroidia bacterium
GACTTGTTTGATGATATTGATGAAGCCAAATCAATTGTTTGGCATTATTGGGATTTCGGATTCTCGCTCTTTTTTGACGAAGAAAATAAACAAGGTTTTTGCTGTGTTGAAATAGATAATGATGATGCAATCCTCTTTGGGGAGAAAATTTTTTCACTCAAAGAAAAGCAAATCATCGAATTATTTAAACAACACAACTATACTTCATTTGAAACTGAGTTACATGAATGGGGTGAAAAACGATTAAGCTTTGATGATGCAAACATTGATTTTTACTTTGAACAAAATAAATTGATTTCTATAAATTACGGAAAAGCATTTCCATCGTCTAACATTTTAATACTACCCAACTAATGGATAAAATATTTTTAATAGGTTATATGGGAAGTGGAAAATCCACTTTAGGAAAAAAATTGGCTTCTAAATTAGGATACCATTTTATTGATTTAGATAAATACATTGAAGAAGAATATGGAATGAGTGTATCCGATATTTTTGCAAATAAAGGCCAAAGTGAATTTAGGGCCATGGAACATAATACGCTAAAAAAAGTAGTGGAACTAAAGCAGAATATGGTTGTTGCCTGTGGTGGCGGCACTCCATGCTATTACAATAACATTGAACTTATGAATAACCATGGCACCACCATTTATATAAAAATGAGTGCCGATACGCTTGTTAATCGATTAATCAATGCTAAAAGTCATCGTCCGCTTATTGATGGAAAAACACATGATGAATTAAAACAATACATTGTTGAGCACCTCGAAAAACGGGAGGATATTTATCACAAAGCACAATACACCATTAAAGGAAAAGATTTAAACACAGACGAATTGGCAATGTTTATTCAGGAACAAAAAGTTTAGATTAATCTTCTTTAAATTCTGATATAAAGTGAAATTTAATATCCGGATTTTTTTCTTCTGCCATTTGTAATGCCCAAGCCGACTCAGCTAAAAACACAGGACGACCATCTTTATCGGTAGCCATATGGTGTGCTTTTTCAAAAATAAAATCATTCAATTTATTTTTATCGGCACTACTAATCCAACAAGCCTTATACAACGATATGCTTTCATAATTACAAGAAGCAGAATACTCACTTTTTAAACGATGTTGAATAACTTCAAATTGAAGTGCTCCAACAGTTCCTAATACTTTTCTATTGTCTGTTTTTTTAGTAAATAACTGTGCTACTCCTTCATCAGTTAACTGCTCCAAGCCTTTGTTAAGCTGCTTAGTTTTCATTGGATCTTTATTTACCACATAGCGGAATAATTCAGGAGAAAACTGGGGAATCCCTTTAAAATTCATCTTTTCACCTTCGGTTAATGTATCACCAATTTTAAAATTAGATGAATCATATAATCCAATAATATCTCCTGGGTAAGCTTCATCCACTACATTTTTATCTTGCGCCATAAAAGCAGTAGGATTTGAAAATTTCATACTTCTATTTTCACGCACATGATAATAGTTTTTATTCCGCTCAAATTTGCCTGATACAATTCTTAAAAATGCAATTCTATC
>JAEUTT010000419.1 GCA_016787165.1 Bacteroidia bacterium
CGATTACGATAATGCATTAAAATATGCATACGAAATGTTTAATCGCGCTACTAAAGACAACAATATTAATGCGCAAGCAAATGCATTGAATGGTATTGGCTCTATTTATTATACTTCTGGCGAAAACAAAAAAGCAATAGAGGCACTAACCAAAGGACTAAATTTTGCAGAAAAACAAGACGACAAACACTTACTTGCTCGTATTTTAGATGGATTAGGAACTGCATACTTTAATATCAATGATCTTGAAAGTTCATTAAGTTATAAACACCGTAGTTTAGAAACAGCAAAATCAATAGGCTTAAAAAATGTTGAATCGTATGCGCTTGATGGATTGGCAAAAGTGTATTTTGCAATTAAAGATTATACAACATCCGAAAAATTATTTACCGAATGTTTAACGATACGCGAAGAATTAAATTTTAAATCAGGAATTGCTGAAACTAATTTTCAACTAGGTGATTTATATTTAAAAATGGATTTATTGGAGTTAGCACAAGCCCATTTTACAGTAGCACTTGATGTTGCCAAAGAAACAAATACTAAAGAGTTTATTTACAAAGCACATGAAGGACTTTCAAAAGTATTTGAAAAGAAGGAAGACACCCCCAATTTTATAGAACATTTTAAAAATTATTATACTTATAAAGAAGAATACTTTAGTGAAAAGAATAAACAAAAACTCAAAGGTGTAGAATTACAGTTTAACATTTCTCAAATAGAAAAAGAAAAAGAATTGTTAAACGAAAAAAACAAACAACTTGAATTACTGTCAAATGACCTAGTTAAATTAAGTGATTTAGGAAAAAGTATCACATCGTTGTTATCTATTGAACACATCAACAAAACAGTGTACGACATTATTAACAACATGATGGATGCACCAGGCTTTGGAATAGGAATTGTGGATGAAAATCAAACCAAATTGCATTTCCCAGGCTATATTGAAAATGGCATTATACTAAAATCATCAGGTTATGACCTTGCTGACAATAATCGATTAGCTTCGGTATGCTTTAATAAAGAAGTAGATGTAATTATTAATGATTATGAAGAAGAAGCGGGTTTATATATCGAAAAAAGATTAAAACCAATTGTAGGAGAATCAGTACAATCAATTATTTATTTACCACTAAAAATATCAGGTAAAAAAAATGGAGTATTAACCGTTCAAAGCTTTAAAAAGAAAGCCTTTAATGAATACCAAGTAAACCTCGTAAAAAACTTAGCCGTTTATTGTGCTATTGCAATAGAAAATGCAAGGATGTACGAAAAAATGGAGGAACGTGTAAAAGAAAGAACACAAGAGGTTACTAAACAAAAAGAACAAATAGAACAATCGTATGAAAACATGCGATTATTAAGTGTTATTGGCCAGCAAATTACTTCCAGTGTAAATTTCAATTCTATTTTTAAAAATTTACACGATAATGTTTCACAACTAATGAATGCCGATTGCTTTGGGGTTCGCATTTATCACCCACATTTAAATGAAATTGAATACCGATACGAAATTGAAAAAGGTGAATTTTTTGAACCAATGAGCGTTTCGATGGATAATGACGACAATTACTCTGTTTGGTGCGTTAAAAACAAAAAAGAAATTTTTATTAACGATAATTTAAATGAATACCATAAATACACTAAAAAAATAGTAGTACCTAGTGGTGAAATGCCGAGCTCTTTATTATTTTGCCCAATGACAATTGGCGAACGCATTGTTGGTGTTATTACCGTACAAAGTTTTCAAAAAAATGCGTACATACCACTGCATATAGATATTTTAAAAACGTTAGGAACATACACTGCTATTGCGCTAGAAAATGCGAGCTTAGTCGAGAATTTAGAAGACAAAGTAAAAGAAAGAACATTTGAAATTGTTAAACAAAAAGAGATTATTGAAGAAAGTAACAAGCATATAACAGATAGTATAAAGTATGCGAAACGAATTCAAGATGCATTTATTCCTGGCGAAGAAAGTATTAAAGAGCATTTAAAAAATGCGTTTGTTTTGTATAAACCGAAAGACATTGTTAGTGGCGATTTTTATTGGATAGAACGAAAAGGAAACAAAATATTGTTTGCCGTGGTTGATTGCACTGGGCACGGTGTACCAGGAGCATTTATGAGTTTAATTGGATTTAACGGATTAAATCAACTCGTTAATGAATACAATTATACTCAACCAGGAGAAATTTTAACACATTTAAACAAAATTATTACCAATACATTGAAGCAACATGTTGAAGATTCAAAAATTAGAGATGGAATGGACATAGCTATTTGTTGTATTGATTTAGATACAAATAAATTAGAATTTGCAGGTGCATTAAGCCCATTGTTTATTGTTAGAAACAATGAAATTATTAAACTAAAAGGCGACAAACATCCAATTGGAAATTTTATTGGGGTAGAAGAATATACATTTACCAACCAAGAAATGGATTTATTACCAGAAGATCGAATTTATCTGTTTTCCGATGGCTTTGTAGATCAATTTGGTGGACCAAGCGGCAAAAAATTAAAATACAATTATTTTAGGAAAATGCTTTTAGACAATCATCAAAAACCAATGGAAAAACAAAAGGAAGTAATTGACTCCTATTTTGAAGAGTGGAGAGGTAATTTTGAACAAATTGATGATGTATGTATGATTGGTGTTGCTATATAAATTATACCGATACAGGAAAAATTTTTTTATTTTTTGAACTTTGATACTTAGTAGGAATACTTTCAAGTATTGTTTTTTGTAATACCTCTAAGAGCCTTTTTTTTATAAAACTGCGATGTGTAACAATGCTAATCTCTCGAACAGGTTCGGGCGATTTAAAATAACGGACATTATTTATTTTATTTTTCGGCAAATCATAAATACTTAACTCTGGCAAAAAAGTAAGTCCGCCATTTATATCCACCATTTTTTTTAATGTTTCAATACTACCCGACTCATAAATAAAATTACTTTTATTATTCATTTGTTCATTGCATAACATCGCTGTTTGATTACGCATACAATGCCCTTCTTGCATCAAATACACATTTATATCTTTCACATTGTCTCCAGAAAGAACCTTTAAACTTTTCAGAGGATTATTTTTACCTAAATAAGCCACAAAAGGTTCATAAAACAATGGCTCCTCTTGAAGGGTTGTTTGACCAAGTGGAGTGGCTAAAATAGCGGCATCAAGCTCATCATTTTTTAATTTTTCTACTATATGAGCTGTTGTTAGCTCCTCTATTCTCAAAATTATTTGGGGAAATTTTTTAATGAATGATTGAACAAAAAAAGGAAGTAAATAAGGTGCTAAAGTTGGTATAATCCCAAGAACTAATTCCCCTTCTAAGCTATTTTTTCGAGTATTTACTATCTCTTTTAGCAATTCTGCTTCATAAATTATTCGTTTTGCCTGCTCTATTACTTTGGCACCATCTGAAGTAATAACAATCGGCTGTTTAGTTCTATCAAAAATAACAACACCCAAATCTTCTTCTAATTTTTGAATTTGCATACTTAAAGTAGGCTGAGTAACAAAACATTTTTCGGCAGCTGTAACAAAATGGCGGTATTTATTTACCGCTAAAACATACTGCAATTGGGTTAATGTCATACTATATAGTTTTTATCTATACAAATATAATAAATATCAATTTGATTGATGACAAATTTTGACTGAATTTTGTGTCGTAAAAAAATAAAAAATCGACCTCGTATGAAAACAACAACAAATAAAGAGTTAAGCAATGAATTAAATTCATTGCTAGCAAATCTACAAGTATTTTATGCAAATGTAAGAGGCTTTCACTGGAACATTAAAGGAGAAAAGTTTTTTGAACTACATGTAAAATTCGAAGAGTTATACAACAATACTCTTTTAAAAATTGATGAAGTTGCTGAACGCATTTTAACTCTATCAGGAACGCCTAATCACCGATTTTCGGATTACATTAAAGTTTCAAAAATTAAAGAAACAAGCAAACTAAGCTCTTCAAATGATACAGTAAAAAATGTCCTAGATGGACTTCATTTATTAATAAAAGAAGAAAAGAAAATACTTCGATTGGCTTCAAAAGTAGAGGATGAAGTAACCAACTCACTAATGAGCGATTATTTAAAAGAACATGAAAAAATGGCTTGGATGTATTCCAGCTTTTTAGGATAATGAATATAAACCCGTTTGTAAAAGCAAACATAAAACCCAAACAATATGAATAGAATATTATCAGTAGGCAGTACATTTCCTGCCTTTAAAAAAACAGTAGTAACTAGTTTAGAAAAAGGAAAAGAATTTTCGGAACTTACATCAGAGTCGTTATTTAACAATGAAAAATGGGCTGTATTGTTTTGGTGGCCAAAAGATTTCACTTTTGTATGTCCGACAGAAATAGCAGAATTCAATAAACATTTTAATGACTTTAAAGACCGAGACACTCAACTTATAGGTGCATCAACCGATACCGAGTTTGTACATTTAGCATGGAGAAATAACCATGATGATTTAAGAGGCTTAAAATTTCCAATGCTAGCCGACACGTCAAAATCATTGGCTGAAGAACTAGGAATACTCAGCAAAGACGAAAAAACAGCATATCGTGTTACATACATTGTAGACCCACAAGGAATTATTCGCTGGGTGAGTGTAAACGATATGAGTGTTGGGCGCAATGTAGATGAAGTTTTACGAGTATTAGATGCTTTGCAAACAGATGAATTATGCCCATGTAATTGGGAAAAAGGACAAGAAACAATTAAACTATAATTTAAAAATCATGACAGCATTAGAAAATGAAACAAGACAAGATTTACTTGCCACATTTGAAATAGATCCAAGTACCCATTTCAAAAAGTTAGATGCAATCGCTTCTATCGACTTTAAATACATTCGTGATTTAAAAATCAATACGCTCAATGCATTAAAATTTCAACATTTAACCGAAAAAGAAGCATTGCTTATTTTTTTATCGGTTGCACTAAACCAAAACAATGAATTGCTAATCGAAAAAATTTCTACAAAAGCAAAATCAATTGGTGTAAGTGATAGTGAACTAGCTGAAGTTATATCGCTTGTATCACTTTTAAATATTAACAATATATATTATCGGTTCCGACATTTTATTGAAAAAGAATATTATAATCTTGCTAACCCAGGAATAAAAATGAGCATTATGCTCAATCCTATTTTAGGTAAAGAATTATTTGAGCTACTAAGCTTATGTGTATCTGCTTTAAATGGTTGCGAAATGTGTGTTAAATCACACGAAGCCAGCGTTATTCAACATGGTGCATCACAAGAAAAAATTCATGATGCAATTAGAGCTACCGCTATTGCAAAAGGATTTATGGTTTGCATGTAAACATGTATTAAGCATAGCTGAGTATTTGTTTAAAAACAAGTGCTCGGCTATACTTTCTACTTCATTATGAACCATTAGAACCGTAATAAATACTTAACAAAGCGAAGAAAGAAATCAATATCAAATCTCCTTACAGTAGAAATGAACACATAAACGTTTCTTAAACCAACAACAGAAAAAGAATGATGTAGTTAGGTATTAAATTGTTATTTTCGTAGGATGCAATCCTTTTTAGAAAAAACAGTTGATTATTTATACAAAAAGTATGGCGATGACGTAAGTAAATTATGTATCGTATTACCCAACCGAAGAGCCGGGTTATTTTTAAAAACACATCTTTCAAAAAAAATAAATAAAACATTTTGGGCTCCCGAAATTTATGCAACCGAAGATTTTGTTGATGTTTTATCGGGATTGCAATCAGCTGACACTACTACTCTTTTATTTGAGCTATTCGAATGTATAAAAGAGCATAATCCGCAACAAAAAGAAACATTTGACGAGTTTAGTAAATGGGCACCCATTTTAGTTAACGACTTTAATGAAATTGACCGGTACATGGTTGATTACAAGCAACTGTTTGGCAATTTAAAAGATATCAAAGAGCTAGAAAGCTGGAGTTTAAACAACGAAGAACTGACCGAGTTTCAAACAAATTATTTAGAATTCTGGAAATCACTAAAGCATTATTATGAATTATTTTCAAAACGGTTGCTTTCTAAAAATATCTGTTACCAAGGATTGGCTTATAAAATTGTTGCCGAAAATATTGATGAAAAAATAAAAAAACACAACTGGAAAAAAATTATTTTCTGTGGTTTTAATGCTTTAAATAAAGCTGAAGAAATAATCATCGAAAAATTATTAGACTCCAATAAAGCAGAAATTATTTGGGATACAGATACTTATTATATAAATAATACTGTTCAAGAGGCTGGTAAGTTTTATCGTAAACACGATGCTTCTGGAAAATTTAAAAAGAAAGAAGAACATAGTGTAGTATTTGAAGAAAATTTACTTTCAACGGAAGCAAAAAAAATAACCGTTATTGGTGCAGCTAAAAACATAGCACAAGCAAAAGTTTCTGGTAATATCATTTCAGAGTTAAAAACTACGAATGAATCATTGCAAAACACAGCTGTAGTGTTGGCCGATGAAAATTTACTTTTTCCTGTGCTACATTCTCTTCCAGAGAACTTATCCGATATCAATGTAACAATGGGATATCCATTAAAAAGCACACCAATTAATAGTTACATTGATCTAATTTTTACTCTGCACGAAAAAGCACAAGCTATTCAAAAAGGAAAAAGCACCTATAGCTTTTACCATGTTGATATTATCAAATTTTTAGCTCATCCTTACACAAACATTGCTCTTTCAAGAAAAAATGAAACTGCTTCTGCAAGACCAATCATTCAAATTATACAAAACAAAAATATTGTTTTTGCTTCTTATGCTTCTATTAATAGTGTATTGGATAATAACGACAAAGCTACATGGGATATATTGAAACCAATATTTAGCAATTGGAATACACCTAAAAATGCAATCAAAACAATAGAATATATTATTGAATTACTTAAAAATGGAGTTATTTCACAGTTTAATGATAATGATAATAAATCGAGTTTAGAGCTCGAATACTTATTTGCATTTACAAAAATATTCAAACGCATTGATGAGCTAATGGTTAATTACCCGTCATCAATTGAATCAACCAAAACGTTAAAACAAGTTGCAAATCAAATTATAAGAAGTACTACTCTTCCCTTTTATGGAGAGCCATTAATAGGTTTACAAGTAATGGGAATGTTAGAAACAAGAACCCTTGATTTTGAAAACATTGTTCTTTTATCATGTAACGAAGATATTTTGCCTTCTACCAAAACAAGCAATTCATTTATTCCTTTTGAGCTAAAGCGCCATTTCGGATTACCAACTTATAGTGATAAAGACGCTATTTTTTCGTATCATTTTTACCGACTACTTCAACGAGCAAAAAATATTTACTTGCTCTATAATACAGAAAGTGATGCAACCGGAAATGGCGAAAGAAGTAGATTTATTACGCAATTACTTTATGAATTACCAAAAATAAACAAGCAAGTTGAAATAATAGAACAGCTTGTAAATATTCCAATAAAAGAAAACAAATCAAACGAAATTATTATTCAAAAGTCAGAATCAATACTTGAGCAACTAAATAAAATTGCCGACTACGGATTTTCCCCTTCATTATTAAACAAATACATAAACTGCTCACTTCAATTTTATTTTCATGCCATTGCTAAACTAAGAGAAACAGAAGAGGTAGAAGAGCAAATTGGTGCAGATACACTTGGAAATGTTATTCACCTTGTTTTGGAAACAATGTATCTACCATACATTAATACAAACCTTAAGATTGAACATATCAAGGAAATGAAAAAACAAACCGAACGCATCACTACTGATTGTTTCGAAAAATTTTATTCAAAAGAAGAGATTAGCTATGGAAAAAATTTATTAACCTTTAAAGTAGCATTAAAGTTCATTGACAATTTTTTAGACAATGAGCTAAAAATGGTTGAAGATGAAACAAAACTGGGGAAACCTATTTTTATAAAAGGATTAGAAGTAGAATTAAGTACAGAAATTGATATAGGTAAAAAAATTAAAATAAAAGGAAAATCTGATCGTATTGATGCGATTGGAAATACCATTAGAATTGTTGATTATAAAACAGGCCAAGCAAAAGATAATGAATTGAATTTTACAGAAATGGATGAAATGAGCAATAATTCAAAATTAGCTAAAAGCTTTCAATTGCTCAGTTATGCATTTATGTATCAACGGATGAATCCTAGCATCAAAGAAAATATTTTATCTGGAATTATCACATTCCGAGAATTGAGTAAAGGATTAAAAACAGTAAAACTTAACAAAAATGAATCGCTGGACACTTCTGTTTTGGATAATTTTGAGGTATTTTTAAAAAATTTACTTGCTGAAATTTTTAATACTGAAATCCCTTTTTCACAAACCGATTCGACCGAAAATTGTGACTATTGTAGCTTTAAAGGAATTTGTAATCGTTGAGTAAGATAATGTCTGTGATTTTGAACGAAATAAAATGGAGAGAGGAATCATAGATGAGATTTCTCCTTTCAGTCGAAATAACAAATTAAAACCAAGCAATGTTGGTGGGTTAAATTTGCCAATCAGTTAGAATTTTTTCGTTTACTATTTTGTCATGAATATCAAGTGTATCGAGAGCACATTTTTTGAATGTGAACAAACTGGCATCACATATAGTTTAAATAGTTAGTATCAACTATCTTTTTTAATGTTCTTCATTTTTACTTTAATTCCTACACGTGCTCCCAAATAAGCAGAAGGAAGAAATACAAGCAAACTAACTATGATCATCCAAATAGGATGCGGAATAGTAAAAAGATTAATAGCGCCTAAACCCATTAAAATACCACCTATATTAATGGCATGCGACATGTGTTTTTCTTTAGAAACAAAAATGGAGGTGAATGCTCCTACAAATGAACCAATAGCAT
This sequence comes from Bacteroidia bacterium, assembly GCA_016787165.1. GTDB lineage: Bacteria > Bacteroidota > Bacteroidia > 2-12-FULL-35-15 > 2-12-FULL-35-15 > 2-12-FULL-35-15. Next base: position 8,904 of record JAEUTT010000419.1, read on the forward strand.
AGGAAACAATTACAAGCACAAAAACAATAGCTGGTGCCGAGGCAATGTAGGCGTTTATCGCTTCTACATTTGTAATATCCAAATCAGCAGGAGGAGGATTAATTAAATGTCCTAAAATTTGAATAATTTGTATTACAATAATTCCTAGTATTGTCCCTATAACAATTGAAAGTATATTTCTAAGCATGTTTTATGGCATAAAAAAATCCCCCGCAATTTACGGGGGATTTTTCAATTAATATTATAAACTATTTAACGATAACTTTTTTAGAAGTCAATTTACCGTTAATGTTCACTGAAACGAAATAAACACCTGCTTGATAATTAGCAGTATTGATTGTTAACGTTTGAGCAGCACCATTTAAATAGTTTGAAAACTCATTTACTTTTTGTCCAACTGCATTGTAAATAGTAACTGTTGCATTTGCTTTTTCATTTGCAGAAAGAACAATATTTACAACATCCGTTGCAGGGTTTGGATATACATTTACGTTAGCTGAAAACTCAGGTGCTTGGTTAATACCAGTAACAACTACAGCTGGGTAGCAAGGTAATGGGTCAAAATCCGTTACAGGAACTTTTGTATATACCATATCAGCAACTACACCATTATTGATGCTTGCATCATCATTGTTTGCACCAATACCATGTCCCGGAGCCGGGTCAATTTGTTGTAATAAATGTACGTGAGAATCTACTCTACGAGCAACTGAACCCCAAACACCTTCCATGAAACCTAATAAACCATCAGGATCGGTAACGTCCATTGGGCCACACCATGTAGCACCATTATCAGAACTTCTCAACAGATAAGTATGTCTGTAGCTTTTTCCATCACCAGGAGTAC
>JAEUTT010000528.1 GCA_016787165.1 Bacteroidia bacterium
TACTCGCAAAAACAAACGTGGAAATTATGGCTATTCACAGCAGCTATAATTATTGTTGGCTTATCGCTATGGTACACTAACACGTTGGTAAATAAAATAGCAGATGATGAGCGTAAAAAGGTAAAGCTCTGGGCTGATGCTATTCAAAAAAAGGTAAACCTAGTAAAATATACCAACGAGCTTTTTGATAAAATAAAAGTTGAAGAACGCAAAAAGGTTGAATTATGGGCTGAGGCAACTCGTCAATTATCCCAAGATTTAAGTGATTACGGATTTGTTTTAAAGGTAGTTTCTGATAATACTACTGTTCCAGTTATTTTAGTTGATTCACATGGTAACCCAATTACCTCCCGAAATTTAGACCCTGCCAAAGAAAATGATAAAACCTATTTAAAGCTACAAATGCAGGCAATGCGTGCACTCAAAGATCCTATTGAAATATCTATTTATAAAGGACAAAAAAATTATTTATATTATAAAGATTCTAAACTTTTTTCGGAATTAAAAATTGTATTGGATGATTTAATTAAATCGTTTATTTCGGAAGTAGCTGTTAATTCAGCATCAGTTCCTGTGATTTACACCGATTCTACTAAAGTTAATATTATTGCTTATGGAAATATTGATTCTGCAAAAATTAGTGACACTAATTTTGTGAAATCTACATTAGCTATTATGGAGGCGCAAAATACTCCAATTGAAGTTCAGTTTAGTGAAGAAGGCAAAAATTATATTTTTTATCAGGAATCAACCTTACTCACTCAGTTAAAATATTATCCATTTATTATGTTTGGAATAATAGGTGTTTTTTTATTGGTGGCCTATTTGCTATTTAGTACAGCACGTAGAGTAGAGCAAAATCAGGTATGGGTAGGTATGGCAAAAGAAACAGCTCACCAGCTAGGAACGCCTTTGTCGTCATTAATGGCATGGTTAGAGTATTTAAAATCAAAAGGGTTGGATACAGAAACGGCTGTTGAAATTGAAAAAGATGTAAAACGATTAGAAACCATTACAGAGCGTTTTTCAAAAATAGGTTCTGTCCCAAAGTTAGATACTATTGATGTGGTGCAAGTAATGCAGGACGCTGTTAATTATATGAAATTAAGAACATCTAAAAATGTTTCTTTTAGTATTGATTCGGGTGCCGACAAACAAATTTTTGCACAATTAAATGTGCCTTTATTTGAATGGGTGGTTGAAAATTTAATTCGCAATGCCGTAGATGCAATGAATGGGAATGGAGAAATTAAAGTGCTTATAAGTGATCAAACACAGTTTGTGTACATAGATATTGCTGATACAGGAAAAGGAATTCCTAAATCAAAATACAAAACTGTTTTTGAACCTGGTTATACTACCAAGCAAAGAGGTTGGGGATTAGGGTTGTCATTAACAAAACGAATCATAGAAAATTATCATTCCGGAAAAATTTTTGTAAAAGGCTCCGAAATTGATAAAGGAACAACATTCAGAATAGTGTTGAACAAAATATAATGGCAGGCATTTACATTCATATTCCTTTTTGCAAACAAGCCTGCAATTATTGTGATTTTCATTTTTCTACTTCTTTAAAAAACAAAGAAGCATTTTTAAGTAGCCTTAAAATAGAAATTGAGCTGCAAAAAAAATACTTGTCAAAAGAGGAAGAGACATCCAAGATATCAACCATTTATTTTGGAGGAGGAACACCCTCACTGTTAAGTGCAGCCGAATTAATGCGTGTTTTTGACACACTTGATAAGAATTTTGAAATAGATAACAATGCTGAAATCACTCTTGAAGCTAACCCTGATGATTTAACCAAACAAAAAATTAAAGAATTAAAATCGACTGTTATTAATCGATTTAGTATTGGGATTCAAAGTTTTTATGATGCAGATTTGAAGTTGATGAACAGGGCTCACTCTTCTCAAGAAGCAATATCGGCAGTAAAAGGGGTGCAGGATGCAGGGTTTGAAAATATCACCATTGATCTAATTTATGGAATTCCTACGTTGACAAATCATAATTGGAGAAATAATTTGCAAAATGCTTTTCTGTTGGATGTAAAACATATTTCAGCTTATTGTTTAACTGTTGAGCCAAAAACCGTTTTGGCACATCAAGTAAAAACTGGGAAAATAAAAAATGTAGACGAACAACAAAGTGCAGAACAGTTTGAAATTATGATAGAAGGGATGAAGCAAAATAAATTTATACAATATGAAATTTCAAACTTTTGTAAGGATGGATTTTTCTCAAAACATAATAGTAACTATTGGTTAAAAGAAAAATATTTAGGTTTAGGTCCTTCGGCTCATTCATTTGATGGGGAAAACAGACAATGGAATGTATCAAACAACGCACTTTATATATCATCTCTAGAAAAAGGACAATTGAATTTTGAAAAGGAGGAACTAACGGAAGTTCAGCGGTACAATGAATATGTTATGACATCATTACGAACAATGTGGGGTGTTTCACTTGATTATATTCAACAAAATTATGGGAGTGCTTATGTTAATTACTTTTTAGAAGAAGCAAAAAAATATATGATCTCAGAAGATGTGTTGAATGATGAAAATAAATTATATTTAACAGATAAAGGAAAATTGATTGCAGATAAAATTGCAAGTGATTTGTTTAAAATAGAATAAAATATGGTTACAAAAATTACTCATAAAGGCGGCTCATTTATCGCTGATTTATCAAAACCAATTGATATTTCTATTCCATTAAGAACAGGAGAAGAGAATGTAAATGCTTGGTATGTTCAACCAATGATTATTGAGCCTGTGAAAAGTGGTGATTGGGTAGGAGATGTAAAACAAGGTGGTTCAGTTAATTTTAGAAATATTTTTTTTAATCCGCATGGTAATGGCACACACACCGAGTGTGTTGGTCATATTAGTAAAGAAGATTATAGCATTAACCAATGTTTGAAAAAATTCTTTTTTATTGCTGAACTCATTACTATTTTGCCTGATGAACTAGAAAATGGAGATAAAATAATTACAAAAAAACACATTGAAAATTGTATAGAAAATAAACGGCCCGAAGCGCTTATTATTAGAACGCTTGATAACCATATTTCAAAAATCAATAAACACTATTCAAATACTAATCCAGCTTATTTATCAGAAGAAGCGGCAAAATACATCGACTCTCTGAATGTTGATCATTTATTAATTGACTTGCCTTCAGTGGATAGAGAAGAGGATGGTGGAAAATTATTAGCACATCATGCATTTTGGCAGTATCCACATAATACAAAGTTAGAGCGTACCATCACAGAAATGATATATGTACCAAACACTATTTTTGATGGAACATATTTATTGAACATTCAAATTGCAAGTTTTGAAAATGATGCTTCGCCTAGCAAACCTGTTTTATATCAATTGAACAAGGTGCTTTAAAGAATAAAAAGAAACGGTATCAAAAGTTTATGTTTTTGATACCGTTTCTTCTAACTACACAATCAACTATTAACTAAGAAAAACTAAATGTTACACCAAGTGTGAATGGATATACTTGTGGTCCTTTGTTTTTTTGAAACAATCGGTTTAAACCATAGTTCGCAAATACAGTAACATTGTTATATCCAATTCGTGCAACAGCGCTGTATCTAAATGGTTCAATATTAAAGTCATCACGTGTTTTTGATTTGTGTTTTACATTGTCGATTTCATATTTTTGTTTTAGCACAGAATGAATTTTATACGCAAATTCA
>JAEUTT010000502.1 GCA_016787165.1 Bacteroidia bacterium
ATAAGAGATCAAGATTCTGGCACCTTTGTTATTTTAACCTCTAAAAAAGCTGATTATAATATTGGGCTTTTTTATAAAGAAGTTGAACTGGTCACAAATAAAATTGTTTCTGCCTTTGGAGTAGATTTACAAAATTTATCAAATTTTACAGCCGAAGATAAAGAACAAATTGCTAAATCAACGTGGCAAGGAAGAGTATGGGGAGTATATCAAACACTAATAGCACTTGAAATAAACCAGGGAACGAACAAACTTTCAATATCAATCGGTCCATTTAGATTTTCTGAACAACCGGAAACTTTGTAACGTAGAATCATTCAATGAAAGCATAAAATGATTATGCAAAAAAATAAATTTCTTACATGTTAATATTTTCCTGAAAAACAATCCGAAAAAATGCCCATTCAGGAGTAAAAAGTGGTAACTTTTCCGTTAATTATCTAACTCCAAATAAAGATGGCAAACGATCTAAAACTCGAAATCTACAAACTAAAACTTTCAAATAAAGAAGACGGCACTTTCACTTCATTTAGAAAATTATTCGGACAAAAATTTAACAATTACGGAAACAAGGGAACTGAAATAATAACCAAAGCTCGAATATTCAATACATTTTATGATGACTTCATCAAAAAAATAGACTCGAAAGGTTATCAAGTAAATGAAAAAAAGAAAAAAGGGTTTACAATTGCAACCGATAATACACCCTCTGGCCCTAAATCACATATCAAACATTCAGCAACAGAAACAATTATCTCCGGCATTCTTGATGGTGGGAAACACGGTCGAAAACGGTCACTAAGCTCCGTAGAAAATAAAGCATCCCAAACCCCAATAGGAGTAAAAAATATCGTGACGGATAGATTTTATTTTTTACTTTACACCCCACTTGATCATAATGAGGCCATACTGATGATACAAGGATATAGTGAGATCAAAATTTCCGATGTATTTAGAGATCACCTGGTTAACTATTTCAAATTCAACAAACAAATTAGCAGTAAGGTTGAATTGTTTGTACCCCAATCATTAAAAGATAAATATTTAGAAAGTGCTGTTTTCAAAAGCATAAAGTTTTCATCCGGATGGGCAATAAAACCTGACATTGACGAGAAGATAACTTCCAAAGATTATGAAGTTGAAATAAAAATTGAAATTATAGACAAGAGCAAGAAAAAAGTAAATTATAAAAAATTTAGAGAGATTATCAGTCTCTTTAGCAAAAGTAAATTTAAACCCGAAGGTGGTGTGGAGAGAAACTTAGGTGAATTTGACAAGAAAAATGCCACCATGATTAGCAAAACAAAACCAAAAGCAATTGATTTTCAAGATGAAGATAATGTAATACCGACAATTTTGCTTGAAGAAGAAGGGATAACTGTTGGAGAAGGAGGTGTTCCTAATTTTGATGAAATAAACTTATATTGCAGGGAATTATTAACTGAAATAATAGAAGAAGTAATGCCTAACCATGGAATTGACGACCTTTAAAAAATACATCTCAAAAATTGTCACAGAAGGAAATAGACTGCAAAAGCACAATATCAATGGGGAATTGGTAGTAAAAGGAAAATTTACTCCAACACAATACATCTCATTTTTTATTGCAGCATTATGTATTTATTTTCTTCCGACAGGTTTTTCAGATAGTTTTGCTGGATACATTATAAGTTTTCTTGGAATATTTGTGGGCTTATTTGTAGGCATTGTAATATCGATGTTCGACAAAAGCAAAACTCTGCTTGAAGGTTTCAGCGATCAAGATCAGCCGGATAAAGTGAGGGCTCGCCAAGTAAGAAATTATTTGGTTCAATTTAATGGAATAACTTCATACGCTATTTTGTTAGCAATAGTAATTATTATTCTATTATCAATTTCGTTATTAAACAGCAAGCTTCAAACGAATATCTGGAAATTTCCAGTGATTTCAAGTTTCAAACAAATTACACTTGAATCAATTTTAAGATTTTTCAAAATTTTTGCGGTAATTCTACAACGATTTTTTGTCATTTATTTCTTATTAAACTTTTTCGTATTAACCATTTTTTCCATAACAAGCTACTTTTCATATTTATCATCTGAATACAAAAAAATAAAACCAGGTAATGATTAACATAAGCGAGACTATTTTA
>JAEUTT010000534.1 GCA_016787165.1 Bacteroidia bacterium
ATTAATATTACCGTATACTACTGCAAAAGAAATATCGCCCCATTGTGTAAGTGATGGTTCACCAATACCATAAATAGCTCCATGGCCGCCAAGTACAGGGCCGGATTCAATTACCAATTGCTTTGGTCCCCAACTATTCCAATCGTTGGGTATCATTTGTTTTGATTTATAAATACCTCTTACAAAGCTTGAATTATCAGCAGAAAAATACACCCACCAATCGGTACCATCGTGCCATAAATGTGGCTGCACATCATACGGTGCTTGATCATTTAACACATTTGTAATCAATACCGGTGTTTGCCATGTAGTACCATTATCATAACTCAATGAATAATGCATATATCTATCGCGATCAAAAATGAGCACAAGTGTAGAATCATTTAAACGTTCAATATGCGGATTATCTTCATGTGCGGGAGTACTTAATATAGGAACAGCAGTACTTGTATTTGGATTAACGGGTACATTTCGCATAAACATAATATCCACACTTTGAGTACCTACTCCATCTTTTGTATATACAAATACATCAAAAGTGTCGGCATTTTTTAAAACACCTTGTGCGCCACCATCAAATGAAAACGGAGTTTGCAAATTAGAGCTCGACCATGATGAAAATGGCAAACTGGTATCCGCTCTGGATGAAATAATAATATCACTTTGCATAAATTTAGCACAACCAAATGTGTTGGTAAGTGTATCTATTCCTAATAATGGCGGACGATAGTATGGATGAAAATCAAAACAAATAGGATTTAGTACTAAATCAAATAACCATGAAAAAGCATCAATAGGAAGATAGGTGCTGTATAAATTTTTTCCATCTCGTGTTATATACAAACCATCTTCCCAGCCACCTACATTTAATGGTTGAATATAAGGAGTACCATACGAAGTATCGGCAACTATAAATGTAGCATTGCTTTTTATGGCAGGCCAATTGGGCTGAGCAAAAGAAACAGTACTTGTAAATAAAACAAATGTTAGAGTAAGTAATTTTACCGAAATAAATGAATGAGAATATGGGTTATTTTTCATAACCTAAATATACACAAAACGGAATTATTTATTTCACCCTATTATAATTATTTCTATTTCGAAAAATCACCTCTGCTTTTTTTTACTGATGTGAGCTGTTACTTAATTTTTTTATTGAAATTTATAAATTGAATTTCAGGCGAGACGCCTTGTTAATTTTAACGTAGCGGGACGCTACGCCTAACGGGGGTAATGATTGGGAGGGTGTGTTAAATATATTATTTGCGTAAGGAATATTATAATGGACGAGCGAAACCTTGCTAGCGGCAGGCAAGCACTATGCCTAACGGGATTAATTAAACGAGAATCAAGTTATTGAGATTGCCAAGCAATAATGGAATCTATGCTACTTAAATGCTCCTTATCACTAATTACAGTCATAAAAATCTCAATTGGCTTCCACTCTGAAACGATTGCCTGAGATTGGAATTTATTAAAAAACTGCTTGTTCCCAAAAACGGTAACACTATTCTGATATTCATTTTTATTGAGGTCAGCATAAACTGTGCTGATTTCAATACTAAACTTATCATTTGGATATAAAGCAATTAACCTAGCTAATGTCTTATTTCCATATAAATCTTCATAATTTATAGTGTCATAATATTTAAAGAAACCTTCATAGTTTAGCCATTCAATGTTAGGCTTTTCTGATAACTCCCCATATTTATCAATTTGATATTGAGCTGCAATATTATTTGCACTGTTATATTGATAAACTCTTTTTGCATTTTTTAAATTTAATATTTTGTATTTTTTTTGATAAACATTTCTAAAAGTTTGAATATAGCTAGACCATTCCAATTTCGACATAGAAGCATATCCTTGATACCCATCTTTTACAATCATAACGCTATCTGTCTTCCAATTCGTTTTAACAAAGTACAGACAACTTTTATCGCCAATCCCCAGCCATAAGGAATAATCCCAAGGACTGACATGTCCATAACTATATTCCCGAACATACTTTCGGTCCAAATACTGTCTAAACTTAGAAATTATAGTTGTATCCGTTTGTTCTAAACAAACAACTTCATCAACATGATTGGAGTCTGTTTGCACAAGTAGTATTCTCCGTTTATGCTCATTTTCTACTCGAAGTATTTCAAGTGAATTTGAACGAATGTCAGCATCTCCAATATTAGGTTCAACATCATCTTGTTTACTAGACTGAATATCGCATGAATAAATGCAAATGATAAGAACACAAATAAAAACCGACTGAAATTTCATATCATTATGGTGATTAATGAGTCTATTTATTTTTCACAAAAGTAACTAAGAATGGTTTTGAATTCGATAAATATTATACATTCAAATATAATTAATTAAAACTATTCTTGAGGCATGGCGAGACGCCATGTTAAATTAGGCGTAGCGGTACGCTACGCCTAACGGGGGGAGATAGACCTGTATTAACAGTAGTTATTTTTTATTCAGTTTATAAACTTGTCTGTCAAAGCCCCCTTCTCTACAAATAGAATCAATACTGTCAAATGTAACACATGTTACTGTATATAACTCTAAACTATTTTTCGTGAATTTAAGAGCAAAATTATCTATGGTGCTGTCATTTTTAATTAAGCCAATACGATCCATTTGTTTTCCTGTTCCCCACAAGTCGCGAAATGTTTTGTAACGGGTATAATCATAAAAGTTTTTAATTGTACCGTCTTCACTAAACTTAACTGTCGTGGACTTGCCGCTAAGGAAGTCCTCTATAATATACGTTCCATTTAGAACGAACACATCTAGCTCGGTCGTAACATCTTGATG
>JAEUTT010000537.1 GCA_016787165.1 Bacteroidia bacterium
TGACAATTGTTCATTTCTTTTTAAAATGGGTTGCAAATGTATAATTTTCTTATTTATCTGCAAAATTTATTTTAATATCTCTCTTGAAATAACTAATTTTTGTATTTCAGAGGTTCCCTCGCCAATGGTACATAGCTTACTATCTCTGTAGTATTTTTCTGCCGGAAAATCTTTTGTATAGCCATATCCACCAAAAACTTGAACTGCTTCATTTGATACTCTAACAGAAACTTCAGAGGCATAATATTTTGCAAATGCCCCTTCTTTAGTCATTTTTAAACCTTTATTTTTTCTATCAGCAGCTAAAAAGGTTAATAATTCAGCAGCTTCAATTTCTGTTGCCATATCGGCTAATTTAAACCCAATAGCTTGAAATTGTGAAATTGGTTTGCCAAACTGCTCACGCTCTTTAGAATATTTTAAAGCAGCTTCAAATGCTCCTTTGGCAATACCTACTGATAATGCTGCAATAGAAATACGACCACCATCCAACACTTTCATTGCTTGAATAAAACCTTCTCCTTCTTTGCCCATCATTTGATCTTTATGAACACGGCAATTATCAAAAATCAATTCTGCTGTTTCTGATGCACGCATCCCAAGCTTATTTTCTTTTTTTCCTGATTTAAAACCTGGTGTTCCTTTTTCAATGATAAAAGCTGACATTCCATGAGAGTCTCCTTTTTCACCTGTACGAACAATTACTACGGCCACATTTCCGGTAATTGCGTGTGTAATAAAATTTTTAGAGCCATTGATTACATAATAATCTCCATCTTTTACTGCTGTTGTATGCATTCCTCCCGCATCAGATCCTGTACCTGTTTCTGTTAATCCCCAAGCACCAATCCATTCAGCTGTTGCTAATTTAGGTAAGTATTTTTTCTTTTGTTCTTCGTTTCCAAAAGCTAAAATATGACCAGTACATAAGGAATTATGTGCAGCCATTGACAATCCAATAGAACCGCAAATTTTTGACAATTCTACTATTGCTGTAACGTATTCTGTATAAGTAAACCCAGAACCTCCATACTCCTGAGGAACCAAAACACCCATCAACCCTAATTCACCTAACTTTTTAAATACTTCTACCGGAAATTCTTGACTTTCGTCCCATTCCATCATTTTTGGACGAATATTATCATCTCCAAACTTTTTAATCATATCAGCAATCATGTGCTGGTTTTCATTTAAACTAAAATCCATCTTTTAAGTAGTTTTTAACATTGAGCCGACAAAAATATAATTTTTATTTTAATACATCACGTTCTTGTTCGGCAATAAATATCAGATTATGTAAAATTTAACATTTTTAGGATTCTTTTATTATTAAATTCTTTAATTCTCTCCTCTGCTCGAATTGACAGGACTTATTAACTAATAAGCGAACTTTTTAAAACAAAAATTTATTGAAAATAGAATATTAAAATAAAAGCTTCTGATAGTTATTTTAATATTTTACGATACTGGTGATATCACTTGTTATTTGTTGCAATTTTTCTTTGCCTTTTAAAAAATCAAGCTCAACTAAAAATGTAAACCCTGCAACATTTGCATTTTGCATTTCAATTAGCTTAGCTGCCGCAAATGCGGTTCCACCAGTAGCTAATAAATCATCGTGCACTACTACATTCCAATTGGGTTGAATATCTTCGATTTGCATTTCTAAAACTGAACTTCCATACTCTAAATCATACTCATATTGTATTTTTTTATACGGCAATTTTCCTGCTTTACGAGCTAATACAAATGGAATGTTTAGTTTATTTGCCAATGCAAAACCAAACAAAAAACCTCTACTCTCAACTCCAACAATTGCATGTATATTTTTGTTTGCTATTTTAGTTGCAAACTCATTTACAATTTCGTTGCAAAGACTTTGATCATGAAGAATGGGTGTAATATCTTTAAATACAATTCCTGGCTTTGGAAAATCTGCCACATCGCGTATTACCGACTTAATTTTTTGTTCTAACATCGTAAATTTTATTGAGTGAATATTGCATAAAATAATTGAAACATTTTAATCA
>JAEUTT010000577.1 GCA_016787165.1 Bacteroidia bacterium
TGTACTGAACTAAATGGCAAATGCAAAAAATATTCTACCGCTGAAAAAATGCATTTGCAACTTGCAGGAACTCCGCATTGCGTGTAGCCTGTGTTAGCAACAGTTTATTCTTTAGAAAAAGTTCTAAGATCAAATTTAATTCCTGACTCTGCCCCAATTATTTCTATGTCGCCAGTGCTACCATAGGCATTGAATCCAATAGCCCAAGCCCCTTCCTCTAATTTATATTTGCAAGTATCAAAAACAATCCAAGACAAAAAACTCAAAATATCTTTCAGCGCCTCAATAGCATGGTCAAAGTTGATTTCTGTAAAGTATAATGGATAATTCTTAGACTTTGTTTTTTTAGTCAGCAAAACTGGTTTTGCCTCAGACAAATCAACTTCAACCATTGAAGGTTTCGGGTGAACGAATTCATTTCTACAATTTATAATCTCTTTAATAAAATTAATCAAATGATTGCCTCGATCCGCTGGGCAACCTTTTATATCACAAAAAAGAAATATTTTGGATAGAGTATTCAATTTTTCCAATTCCTTATATGATTCGTCAGGCAAGTGCAATTCAAGTAGAAGTGCATTTGCGGCTGCTTCTAACGCGTTGGCAAACATTAAAAAAGCATACCTGCTTTGCAAATCTGCACTTGTTCGAGAGCCGGTTGAATCAATTCCGCCTTTATCCATTTCCTTCACCTTTACTAATAACGTATGAGCGGAACGTAATGAGTAAGCTCCTTCATTCATATATTCGTGATAAGTCGAAATATTTGTTTCTCCTTTTGTAACTTTCATGGATTAAAAGCAATTACATTTTTATTTTGGTTTTCAAGTAATTTATAAAAGCGGAACACGATACTAACATAAATTTTGCGTCTTCAAATTCAACTTTAACATCGGACTCAAGTAATGCATGCCTAATTCCTCCACTATCACTCGTGTAGCCATAAATTGATGAAAAAGCTGTTTTTAACGCTCCATGTATTTTGTGAGACTTTTCGATTTCTGTTAGAGCTTTTCCTAATGTTGCATTGTCATCCTTGGTTATTATTTTGCAGAATGATTCTACTGCAGAAATAGATTCTTTAATTGAATTTCTATAATTCGGATTTGTTCGGTCAGCAAGAGAATCTAAAGCGGTTTTTAAATGTGTGCTTACTGATTTCCATTTAGCCGTATTTAGCGAAGCATCTTCAATTTCTTGGACTTCTTCTTCTGAAGTAATTTGTACGATTTTTTGATTTACGATTCGGTAACCCGAAACTTCTTTTTTCAATGCGTAATTGCACTCTTCAGTGAATCCAACATGTATCACATTGCTGTCTACCATTACAGCATATTCAATCATATCATATATTTCAAACCATTCTGCTTTAAAAAACCAATCTCTCACATATTTTATAAATCCAGGTATATATACTGTATCATCCCCACCATTATAGGTTGGGATTTTATCTATTGGATTATTGAAAAATTCCTTCCAAATCAATTTACAAACTTGCCCCTTTTGAGTCTCTTCATTATATTGAGAGCTGTTATTGAATTTGTCAAAGAAATTTTCTAACAATACATTCCAAAGTCGATTAAGCAAGTCGTTGTCAATAGATTCAACTTGCAAAACGGTCTTAATATTTGTTTTTCCTATTCTCTGTGAAAATCTCATGTCTTATAAATTGTTGCTAACTAGTATATACCCGCTACTCAATAGCGGGTATCCGCCAAGTTTTGGATGTATACCCGCTATAAAGTAGCGCTTTTTGGTTTACCAAATATATTCCTTTTTCAGGAAATACAAAAGCAGAGTTTGATTTTAATTTCTGTTTTTTATTCATGTATAGGTTGGTCTTTTTTACAGCAAGCATCTAATTTATCGTAGGCTTTTGGGTTTGCTTTTACTTCATCAGCATCATAACCAATGTTTGAAATGGCTAAACGTATTTTTTCGGGTGTTGTTTTTTTAGGGTTGTAAATTACAGTAATCGTGCTTTCACTTACTTTTAAATCTGAACGTTTTACTCCTTTTTCAAAAGCTAAACCTTTTTCAATGGTGCTTTTGCACATACCACATACCGATGAAACTTTAATTTTTATTTCGGCACTTGTTTCTTGTGCTTGTACTTTTACTATTGTAAATAGTGCAATCATGCTAATAATGATTTTTGTTTTCATGTTTTCTGTTTTTATTTATTTTATTTCTTACTTCTTTTTCAATTAGCCTTATGCATATTCTCGGTTCAGCTAAAAACCATCAACCATCAACTACTTTATCTCCATTCTTAA
>JAEUTT010000072.1 GCA_016787165.1 Bacteroidia bacterium
AAGCAAATGCTTTGATATGGTCGGTTTGTTTTGCGTTTTCCTCGCAGTACTGGATTGTTGTGCGAATCATATTCACACGATTACTGTTTTTTGAGTCCATGACGAATATTTTTTATGTTAATAATTAGGGGATGATTGTACGTATAACGTAAACGCCTCTATTTTATGTGTTTTTAACCTTTGTTTTTTATCGGATGGTACATTTTTCGGAGCAGACGGTCTATTTTTCGACACAAACGGTGATGTTTTATTTAAAGCAGATTGAATTTTCTTTACTGTCGATACAATTTTAGTTAGAGTTGATTGCATTTTCTTTACTGACGATGGGATTTTCTGTGCTGTCGGTGGAGTTGTATTTGCAGTCGATAGTATTTTCTTTACAGTTATTGGGGTTTTCTTTGCTGCCGATTGAGTTTCATTTACAGCCGATTGGCTTTTCTTTGTTGACGATTGAGTTTATTTAATGCTTGCTAAAATTTTAGATTCTACTGATGGTACGATTATAGGATAATGCCATCAAAAAGATTGAAATGAAGAGGAGTGAATTATTAAATATCAGAGTATATGATAGTTTAATGTCGTATTTGAACAAAAAAACTCAGCCAGTGGCTGAGCTTTTTTATTATAGCTAGTTTGCTTTTATTTTAATTTAAAGGCTGCTTTTACTTTAGAAACATAATCTAATTTTTCCCATGTAAACAATTCTACTTTTAATGATTTTGTTTTTCCATCAGGAGAAGTAAATGTTTTTGTAATCGTTTCATTTTTACGCCCCATGTGTCCGTAAGCAGCAGTTTCGCTGTACATAGGAGTGCGTAGTTTTAAACGCTGTTCAATGAAGTATGGGCGCATATCAAAAATACCTTCCACCATTTTAGCAATTTGTCCATCAGTCATTTTTACTTTAGAAGTACCATACGTATTAATATAAATACCCATAGGTTGTGCAACACCAATAGCATAAGACACTTGAACTAATACTTCAGAACAAACTCCAGCAGCAACTAAGTTTTTAGCAATATGACGAGTTGCATAAGCTGCTGAACGATCTACTTTTGAAGGGTCTTTTCCTGAGAATGCACCACCACCGTGAGCTCCTTTTCCACCGTAGGTGTCTACAATAATTTTGCGTCCGGTTAATCCTGTATCACCATGTGGTCCACCAATTACAAATTTTCCTGTTGGATTGATATGGTATGCAATTTTGTTATTAAACAAATGAGCATATTTAGGATAATTCTTTTTAACGCGAGGAATTAAAATGTTAACGATATCTTTTTTGATTTTGTCCAACATTTTTGCTTCAGAATCAAAATCATCGTGCTGAGTAGAAACAACGATAGCGTCAATACGAACAGGTTTGTTGTTATCATCATATTCTAATGTTACCTGTGATTTTGCATCAGGGCGTAAGTATTTAATTTGTTTATTCTCTCTACGTAATGCAGCAAGCTCAATTAAAATAGCATGTGCTAAATCAAGTGCTAATGGCATATAGTTAGCGGTTTCATTGGTTGCATAGCCAAACATCATTCCTTGGTCACCAGCACCTTGTTCTTCTTTTTTCTTTTTATCAACCCCCTGATTAATATCAGAAGATTGCTCGTGAATAGCAGAAAGAATGCCACAAGAGTTTGCTTCAAACATATACTCACTTTTTGTATAACCAATTTTGCGAATTACACCACGAGCAATTTCTTGAACATCTAAATATGCTTTTGATTTTACTTCACCTGCAAGTATAACTTGTCCGGTAGTTACCAATGTTTCACAAGCTACTTTTGATTGTGGATCAAAAGCTAAAAAATTATCAATTAGTGCATCAGAAATTTGATCTGCTACTTTATCTGGATGTCCTTCAGAAACTGATTCTGATGTAAATAAATATCCCATATTTAAAATTAAAGATTTAGTTATTAGTTTATTTTAACGGACGCTAAAATACAATTATTTGTAGAATATGAAAATTCAATTTTAAAATAGTTATTCAAACTTATTAAAAGCTAAAAAAGCTTCAATGATTGAATTTTGGTTGGAAAAAAGAGGCCTTATTTTTTTGTAAGATGTTTAAATATATCTTCTAGTTTTTGTTCTTCTTTGTTGAGCATTAATACAGCTAATCCACTGTTTACTGCAAATTGAAAAACAAGAGGGCGAATGTCTGAAGATGAACTAACTTCTAATTGCCAGATATTATCTTTTGTGTTTTTAGCATCTATAACACCTTGAATGTTTTTTAATGCCGACTTTGAGCTTGCTTTGTCGAATTCTACAGTGATGATATATTGGTTGTTTTCCTGTGAATGCTGAAGTGTTTGAGTATTATCATTTGCAACGATTTCTCCTTTGTTTATGATGATTACTCGGTTACACATGGCTTCTACTTCTTGCATAATGTGTGTAGATAGCATTACCGTCTTTTCTTTGCCTATATTTATAATTAGGTTTCTGATTTCCGCTAATTGATTAGGGTCTAATCCGGTAGTGGGTTCATCTAAAATTAATACTTTAGGGTCGTGAATAAGAGCTTGTGCTAAACCTACACGTTGTCGATATCCTTTTGATAATGCACCTATTTTTTTCTTTTGTTCTGCTTGTAATCCTGTTATTTCAATCATTTCAGCAATACGCTGCTTTATGTTTTTTACATGATGTAAGCCTCCAATAAACTCCAAATATTCTTTGATGTACATATCTAAATACAAAGGGTTATGCTCTGGTAGATAGCCTACATTTTTACGCACTTCTAAACTTTCTTCATTTACATCATAACCACATACAAATGCCTTGCCTTCTGTTTGGGGGATGAAGCAGGTTAGTATTTTCATCATAGTAGATTTGCCTGCGCCATTAGGACCTAGAAATCCAACTATTTCGGCTGAATTTACTTCAAATGAAACATTGTTTAATGCTTTTTGTTCTCCGTATAATTTTGTTATGTTTTCTACTTTTATCGACATATTATTTCTTTTACAAAAAAGATATTTTAATTTTAAGAAAAACGCTCTACTTAGTTGTTTTATACATTCGTAAAGATTCGTACATTCGTAAAGATTCGCAATTCGTAGATACAAAGCTAATTCTTTTTAATAAATTTGAAACGTAAAAAATGTTAAACAGTAAATGAAAGGTGTAGTAATAAAATCAACAGGGAGCTGGTACAATGTGATGATGGAAGATGGTGCTGTTGTGGATTGTCGTATTAAAGGAGTGTTTAGGATAAAAGGTATTAAAACAACTAATCCTATTGCTGTTGGAGATCATGTTCAATTTGATGAAGAGGGTGATGGGAAAGGAGTAATTCATACGATTGAAGAAAGAAAAAATTACATCATTCGAAAATCAATTAATTTATCAAAGCAATCGCATATTATTGCAGCCAATGTTGATCAAGCCTTGTTGATTGTAACACTTGCTTTGCCAAGAACTTCTGCTGGATTTATTGATCGTTTTTTGTTGACGGCCGAAGCTTATCACATTCCTGTTTATATTGTATTTAATAAAATTGATTTGTTTGAAAATGAGCAAGACTTATTAAATGAATTGAATGAATTTATTGCTATTTATGAAAAAATTGGATATGCCTGTTATAAAGTATCAGCTACAGAGCATAAAGAAATAGAAGTGCTTCAGCAACTTACGAAAGGTAAAACCACATTGGTTTCGGGGCATTCGGGAGTTGGTAAATCAACATTAGTAAATGCAATGGACTCGCAATTGAATTTGCGTGTAGGTGAAATTTCGGGTGCTCATTTTAAAGGAAAACATACAACTACTTTTGCCGAAATGCATCCTTTAAGTTATGGGGGATTTATCATTGATACGCCAGGAATTAAAGAATTGGGATTGGTAGATATGGAAAAAGAAGAAATTGCTGATTATTTTCCTGAAATGAAGGTGTTGCGAAATGATTGCAAATTTAATAATTGTATGCATATCAATGAGCCTAAATGTGCTGTATTAGAAGCTGTTTCGAGAG
>JAEUTT010000078.1 GCA_016787165.1 Bacteroidia bacterium
AACAGCAATCACGATACCTCCAATAGAAAGAATGATCCCTAACCATATTACAATTTTTTGTAAAAAAGAAAAGGAACTAAGCATATCATCTGAATTTGATAATGCATTAGAATTTTGTTTATCAATAAGCGCAATAAGATTTTCGCTGATGATATTAAATTTTGTATCTAAGTCTTCGAAAGGTAATAAGGCTTCAAACTTAATATTGGAATCATTATAGGAATCAAAGCTATTCAATTTAGCCATAATATCCTCTTGATAGCTTAAAAACATTTGGTCGACTAGAGCAAGAATTGCTTCAACACTTTCTTGTTCGGCTTGATTCCAAGTTACAGAATACTGATGTATTTTCTTTTTAAGAAGAGGATACTCATCTTTTAATAATTTGCGAAGTGCTTTTTTGTCAACAGCGTCATTACCTGTGGTAACATAATACCATTTTGTAATTAATAATTTAGAGCGGTTAAGTAAATTATCTAACTCTTTGAGTGTTGCAACAGAAGGATTGAAAATTTCGGTTACCTGATCCGTTTTTTTACGACTATCATTTAAGGTAACATTTGTAAGAAGGAAGGAGATTATTACTAATACTATAATAACACCAAAGCCTAAACCTATTTTTTTTCCGATTGTAAATCTAAAATTCATATAAAAAAATGGAGTAGTTTCTTCGTTTTCTATGCTATTATTTTTGTTTTTCTATTTCTTCTAATTTTAATTTAAACGAGTTTGATTTTTCAAATTCATTTAAGCTAAAATAAATGCCAGACAAACCTAATAATGTTTCTCTACGCTTTGGATCCAATGAATATGCTTTTTCCATAAATGGAAGTGACTCTTTGAAAAGTTTGATTGAGTTATCTTGAATATCACTCAGTGCAACAATATCTAAATCGTAATCGGATTGATTAATTAAGTTAACCGCTTGATTATAGTACAGAATTCCCATATTATAATTTGCACTAATATTATTCGGTTCCACATCCAACACCTTACTATATGTACTTTTTGCCAATGATAAAAAGTCTAGTTTGGTTTGTTTATCACTTTCAAAAATTTTAGTATAAACGGATGCAATAGCTAAATTAAATTCTATTTTTCGTTGTTGAATGTTTACAGGTGAACTATCTACGAGTGCATAATATTCAATGAATTTATCAAAATCAACGATGGCAATTTTATAATCAACATCGTCCAAACAATCTTTAGCATCGTTGAATAAAGTTGTAGCAAGGTACTTAATGTTTTTAATGTTCTCTTGAACATTCTCGTCAGATTTATCTAAGGAAAGGGATTTTTTAAATGAATTTAATGCTTCCAAACGCATGGGTGATTGTTTGTTTGTTTTTTCCTTTTGTTTATAGATTTCTTTATAAACAAACCCTCTCACATACCATGCTTGAGCATCTTCGGCAGTTTCAATATGCAAAACAGCTGCATCAATAGCAGCTTTAGATTTATCTAAATCGCCTTGTTGCAAGAACGTGTATGCAGCCTGAACCTCTGTTTGCTGTGCATTGGAGACTAATGCTATTAAAAATAGCAGGCCTAAAATGAATGTTCTTTTTATGTGTAACATCTTAATTATTATGTAAATATACAAAAATTTATTTAACTGCAACTGCCATTTCAACTAATTGAGCAGCAACCTTTAATTTATACTTTTCTATATTTGATTTATTCAACTCAATTTTTTGCTTATTCTCAACAATAACAAAGTTTATAGCCGATCCTTTAGTGGCTAATCCGTCTTTATCCGTCACAATTAATGCACTTTTTCCTTTTGTTTTTCCAATAACATCAGGAAGCTGTGCTGAACTTTCGTTAAGAATATAAACAATATGACATTGTGCAACATCTCCAATTGATGAAATAGATTTAATCTCAAATTTTTGAGCACCAACGGTTTTAGTGCTTGCCATTTTATTCAACTCTCCTAAAAGTGCAGCACTGTTCCCAATTACACCAACCACAAAATTTCCTTGTTTATAGTCATCTGGCCACTCAATGTATTTTGTGAAGTTATAAATATAAATAGCTTTAATCTTCGCATTTGCTTCCTCTCCTTGATCGGCTGGCGCCACCATTGCACACACTCCAACAAAGAGCAGAGGCAAAAATAGTATGAGGAGTAATTTTTTCATCAGTTGTTTTTTGCTAAACAAATAGCAAGCCATTTTTTGAGGCGGAACAAATATACATTTTTTTGACAAATTTAAAACACTTGATTTTTAATCTTTTAACCCCTATTAAAATTAAAAATGATTACTTTTGGCTAAACGAGATATGCACATTTCAGAGCTTGAAACATACGATGATTTAAAGCTGGTTTTAAAGTACAAAGAAACCAATAACAACAATTATGTTGGTGTTTTATACAAACGCTATACTCATCTCATTTTTGGTACATGTATGAAGTATTTGAAAAATGAAGAAGATGCACAAGATGCCTCCATCCAATTGTTTGAAAAATTATTGATAGATTTAAAAAAACATGAAATTCAGCAATTTAAATCGTGGTTACACATGGTATGCAAAAACTTTTGTCTGATGAAACTACGCTCCGACAAATCCAAACAAAAAAATTTCATTGAAATGCAAAAAGATTTTGCTTTTGTTATGGAAAGTGAATATGACCTGCATCTTAGCATTGAGAACAAAAAAGAAACTGAACTAACATTTATGGAAGAATGTTTGCAAGGCTTAAACGAAGAACAACGTTTGTGTGTAGAGTTATTTTATCTACAAGAAAAAAGCTATGTTCAAGTAGCCGATGAAACAAGATATAGCATGAATAATGTAAAGAGCTATATTCAAAATGGGAAAAGAAATTTAAAAAATTGCATTGAATCAAAAAATGCAAACAAATAATGAGTACAGAGTTAAAACATAAAATATATCAAACAAACGAATGTATTTCGGAAAACACTTTTTTTGATTATATCGACAAGAAGCTGAGTTCGAAAGAAGAACATTTGATTGAAAAACATATGCTCGATTGTGATTTATGCTCAGATGCATATGAAGGTTTACTTTTAGTAAAAAACAAAAATCGTATTACAACTATTAACTCAGCAATTGAAAAGAAATTAAATCCTGAAACAAAAACTATTTTTTTCAATTTCAAAGTTATCACTAGCATTGCTGCAAGTATTGCATTATTAATTGTAGCGGTATTTTTATTCAAACAATATGAATCCAAAGAGATTAATAATAGTGACATGGCTTTTGTAAAAACAGCTACTGAACATAAAGAAGACGCGCCATTAGAAGAAATAGTAAAAGACATCATCACAGATGAAGAAAAAGCATCATCATCTGTAACTACAATTGAAGCTCAACAGGATTTAACCAAATCAATCAACAAGCCTACTCAAGCTGAAGATGTTGCCGAATCAGGAGAAAAAGACCGTAATGAAACAGCTACAGGATCGACAATTGAAAGCACCATTGCTTTAGCTGATGACCAAAAAGTTTTAGCAAAGGGAAGTAGAGCCGATGCAAAAAAAGCAGAAGCGCCTCCAAGTGTAAATACAACAACAAGTAATAATCAACAGTATAATTACAAAACGACTATTGACGAAACATCTGAAGAAAAAGATTTAAAAGAACAAAACAGCATTGCTCAAAATGAAATATCAGGAGGCAAGAATAACAATAAAATCATTGTTGCTAAAGAAGAAGAAGAAAAAAACAAAACAAAAACTCGCGCTTTAAAAGCGGATAAAAAAACAACCGAAACGGCAGCTCCTGTAGTTCATCAAGAAATAGCTGGTGCTGAATTTAGCAATGCAGATTTTGATAACTTCACAAAAGTTGAAAACAAACCAAGTAGTGTTAGTTCAGAACCAGAAATTGCAGCTGAGTTTCCGGGCGGCAACGATTCACTCATAAAATTCATTAGTGAAAACTTTAACTACCCTGCTAAAACTGAAACTACACCAATTGGTATGGCTAAAATATTGATTCAATTTACAGTTGGAAAAGACGGAACAATTACAAACGCAAAAGTGATTAAAGGCTTTAATAAAGCCTATGACACAGAAGCATTAAGAGTGGTAAACGCTATGCCCAAATGGATTCCTGCCAAGCAAAACAATGAATCTATAAACTCTGTATACACCCTCCCTATACAAGTAGAAAGTAAATAATAGAAATCAACAATATACTCTTAATAACCTTTTCACAACAAGCTAACACCATCGCTTTTCAGATAGTACATTTGAGAAATAGACTGTTGAATGCTTTCAAATACCCCAATTAAACACTTCATTTTTGCATTGCTTTTAAGTGCAATGCTCCTTCAATCGTGTAAAAGCGGAAAACATACAACTAGCTCAAAGAAAGAAAAGCCAATAGAAAATAACTCCACTGCAAAAAAAATTCAAGAAAAATATGCTGCACTTTTGATGGTCGACAAAAGCAACATCAGCAATATTCCTTTATACAGCTTTGTAGATGAGTGGATGGGTGTACCTTACAAATATGGAGGCAAAACAAAGGAAGGAGTCGACTGCTCCGACTTTACTGTTATCTTATACAAAACAATTTACAATAAACTATTAGAAGTACCTTCTTCAAAAATTTACAGTCAGTGTAATCCAATTGACATAAAAGAAATCAGAGAAGGTGACTTAGTATTTTTTAAAATTGAAGGAAATAAAATATCACATGTAGGTGTTTATCTTCAAAATAATAAGTTTATTCATGCTAGTACCAAAAAGGGAGTAATCATAAATGATTTAAATGAAGAGTACTACAAAAAACATTTTTACAAAGCCGCCAAACCCAAATGATAAAAGAAAACGCATGTAATCAAATTAGAATCATCACCAAAATAATTGCACTTTCATGTTTGGCAAGTCTTATTTTATCCTACAAACTATGGTTGAATGAAAGGAGCTTTCCTACATCAAGCATTTTTGATTTTTTACATCCAATTTATCATCCAGTTGATTATATCTTATTCGCATTTGGAATTACAATGCTTATCCTTATCATTTTACTGCGTAATCCACGACCGTGCATCATACTCTTTCTTTTGATTTCAGTTGTATTTGCAATTTATGACATGAACAGATGGCAACCTTGGTTTTATCAATATGTGTTAATGTTCTTCATTTTAATCTTTTTCAACTATAGATGTGATGATACCAAACAACAAAATGCAATTGTTTCAATTTTTAAAATAATGATTGCTGTCATTTATTTTTGGAGTGGATTACAAAAATTTAATCCTTTATTTATAACAGAAACATTCCCTTGGTTAATGGAGCCTATCACTAATCTTTTAGGTGAAAATAGTTTGAAGCATTTTACCACATTGGGCTACTCGTTTCCTGTTATTGAATCTGTAAGTGGAATAATTTTATTAATTAATCCAATAAAAAAGCTGGGATTGGTGTTAATTATTTCGATGCACGTGTTTATTCTTTTGGTAATTGGACCCTTGGGCCACAATTACAATCCAGTGGTATGGCCATGGAACATTGGAATGGTTTTATTTAGTTTAATTTTATTTCAAAACGAGCAAGATTTTAATTTCAGCGATTTCAGAAATATGCTAAGATATCATTCCATTAAGTTGGTGTTTATTTTATTTGTATTGTTACCTCAGTTAAATTTCTTTAATCTTTGGGACTCTTATTTATCTCATAACTTATACTCAGGAAATACCTCAAACGGAGAAATATATATGAGCGAAAAAGTAGAAAATCGCTTACCCGAAAGCATAAAAAAATACTGTGTTCCTAATCAAAATGAAAAAGTTATTGCGATTAAATATTGGTGTATGCAGGAACTTGGCGTACCCGCCTATCCCGAAAAATTAAATTTCGAAAACATCATGCATTCTTTTTATAAATATACTTCAGACAGCTCCGAAATTTATTTAAACTTTACACCAAAATTAAAGTTGAATGAAAGAAGAAACTAAAGCATTAATTTTATTAAGGGGCCTTCCAGGAAGTGGAAAATCAACATTAGCTGTGCTACTCTCCGAAAATGGCAAATACCCTTTCTACTCTATAGATGATTATTTTACTAATTCTCAAAATGGGGAATATGAATTTAATTTCAGCGAGAATCACTTAGCATACAAACAATGTGAATCGAACACCGAAAAAAGTTTAATTGAAGGAGTAAAAAAAGTAATTATTCACAACACCTTTACAATTGAATGGGAAATGGAGCCTTATTTTATTTTGGCAAAAAAATATGACTATCAGCTATTTGTTTTAACAGTAGAAAACAGACATAAATCTACTAATATTCACCACATTAACGATGAGCAGTTACAAAAAATGGCAGCCAAATATAAGGTTCAACTTTTGCCCGAAACCTAAAAATCAGCAAAAAAAAGTAGTAGTTAAATTCAAGTATTGTTTTAAATTTGTTTTCGCAAATTACAAAAACAAAAAATGGAATTATTATACATACCCGGCACACATGATACTCCGGAAATAAAATTTGATAGCATAACTGGTAAATTTTCTATTATTGGTAGATCGTATCCATCTGATACACCTACATTTTACCAACCCGTAAATACTTGGCTAAACAAATATGCTTTAAACCCAAATAAAACAATTATTTTTGAAATAAACGTAGAATATTTTCATTCTGTTTCGGTTAAATTTTTAACAAACATCATCAAAAAGTTAATTAGTCTAAATTCGGCAGATATATCCGTTTCAATTGTTTGGTATTACGAAGAAGATGATGACGACAACATCGATTTAGGCAGAAGCATTGAACGTGATACTCATTTTAAATTCACTTATGTTATATTGGAAGAAGAAACAGAATAAGGTTGATTGCTACCAATTATAACACAAAGCAACATTTATTTTCCCTCTTTTTTTAAAACGGTATTTATTTGAAAATTTAAATGCCGTTTTTTTTATCCATACACTTTTTCGTTTTTTCCTGAACGAAGTATAAGAAATTGTATTTTCTTGTTTTACACTCCGATTATCCAATTTTTGAGAGTTCTCATCAAAAATATTAAAATGATTTCCAT
>JAEUTT010000128.1 GCA_016787165.1 Bacteroidia bacterium
GTAACTTTGCACGAAATTTATTTAAAACTTCACAATATATGTCAAACCCAGCAAACTGTATTTTAGTACCAATTGATTCCACAGAACAAACTGTTATTGCCCTGAGCCAAAGTTACAATTTAGCTCGATTAACAAACTCCAAAATAGTATTATTAAGTGTAGATGAGGGGGAGCCTCCGTTTGTGCAAAAAAAGCTAGATGAGTTGGCTAAAGATGCGTCTGCGAAATCAGGGCAACCTGTAGAAATAATGATCAGAAAGGGAAATGTGTATGAAGAAATTAATAAAGTAGCTGATGTATTAAACCCTTTATTCGTAATGATTGGTTTAACATCTAAAATATCGTTAAGTAAAATCATAGGGCAAAATGCCTTTAAAATGGTAAGAGAGTCGAAACACCCTGTAATCACTATCAGAGGAAAAGTTCACCGTGATGGTTGTAAAACAATTTTGTTACCTTTAGATTTAAGTAAAGAAACACGTGAAAAAGTAAATAAAGCAATTGAATTAGCTAAAATATTCAATGCTGATATACGTGTAATTTCTATCTTAACTGACACAAATGAAGAAGCTGAAAATAAGTTAATATCATACTCTAATCAAGTTTGGAAATACATTAAGGATCAAGATGTTAGATGTACAATTAAAACGTTGCGCGGGCATGATATTCCACAAATGGTGTTGGATTATGGGCACGAAGTGGAGGCTGATTTAATCTTAATTATGAGCAAAGCAGAATTAAGTATGAAAGAATTTTTTATTGGAACAGTTGCTCAACGGATCATTAATGAAAGTGATATTCCTGTTGTAAGTTACCGACCAATGGAACGTAAAGATACTACTGTATTCACGCCTTATTAGTCGATACTTTTTTATTAATACCTATCCTCCTAATAACCTTAGGAGGATTTTTTTTGTTTGGCCAGATTTATGGAATATCTAAAGAAATGGCATCATTAAATAAAAAAACTTAAATTTGTAGAATTGGCTAAAATTAGGCATAGTATAAAATTTAACAAGCACAGTTCGCTCTATTTTTGTGAGCAATTAAATATGAAAAAGCATTTTCGCTTTCTTTTTTTTCTTTTTATATATTTTGTATCAAACAATACTTTTGTTTGCGCGCAAAATGCGTTTGCTTCTGAAGATGAATTAAAAGCAAAAGCCGTTAAATTATTTGACGAGGATGAGTTTGAAGAAGCTTATCCTTTGTACTCACAATTGGTGAGTTTGTACCAAAAAGATCCTAATTATAATTACCGACTTGGCGTTTGTATGCTTTATGCTAGTGACGACAAAGAAAAACCAATTTCATTTTTAGAATTTGCATCTAAAAAGCCGGAAGTGGAAAAAGAAGTGTTGTTTTATTTGGCAAGAGCTTACCACTTGAATTATCGTTTTGATGAAGCTATCAAAACATATCAAGAGTATAAAAAAGCAGCTTCAAGTGCTAAAGCCGAAAAATTAATGGTGGATAGGCAAATAGAGATGTGTAAAAATGGGAAAAAGCTATTACGCAACATCACTGACCTTCTTGTGATTGATAAGAAAGAAATGAGTAGAGCCGATTTTTATCGCTCCTATGATATTTCGGATATTGGAGGCAAGTTATTGGCAAAACCCGATGAACCTGCCTTTAAAACTTCTGTAGATAAAAAAAGGAAAGAAAAATCAATTATTTATTTGGCAAGCAATAATAATCAGGTATATTTTTCTAGCTATGGCGAAAGTGGTGATAGAGGCAAAGATATTTTTATTATCAGAAAGCTTCCTAATGGAGAATGGAGCAAAGCTCAAACCTTAGGCTATCCTGTAAATACAGAATATGATGAGGATTTTCCATTTTTACATCCTAATGGAAAAGTGTTGTATTTCTGCTCTAAAGGTCATAATTCAATGGGTGGTTATGATATTTTTAAAACAACTTTAAACGAAGAAACAAACACTTGGAATAAGCCGGTGAATATGGATTTTCCTATCAATACTCCTGATGATGATATATTATATGTAACCAATGAAGATGAAAAGGAGGCATTCTTTTCATCTGCAAGAAATAGTGTAACAGGTAAAACAGCTGTATTTCACGTAAATGTAGAGCGCAAACCAATTGATGTAGCTATTATAAAAGGTAAAATTTTAGCAAATAAAAATGGTGAATCTACTGATGCACGTATTACCGTTAAAGATTTAGGAGATAATTCAATTTTAGGAATTTATAATGCGAAAGATGATGGTGGATATTTAATTAATTTACCCAATGGCGGTAAGTTTTTATTTACAGTAGAAACAAATGGTTTTGCAACCCAATCAGAAGTTATTGTGTTACCTACACAATATGAGTTTCGTCCACTCAAACAAGAAATAAGTTACGAAGCAGAAACAAGTAAATTACTTGTAAAAAACATGTTTGATGAAACTGCAGATGATGCTAGTTATATGCTTGCTATGAAATTAATCAAAGAAAAATCAAAAATGGAAGTAGCTTCAGCCCTTGAAATAGCGGAAGCCAAAAATAATTCAAATACAAAACCTACACTAGCAGAAGAAACAAATTCTAAATCGAATACATCTGTTGCACAAAATAAAAACAATTCAACTGGCAATCAGTCTTCCAGTTTGTCTAACAATGAAATTGTAAAGATAGCTTTTGATGATGCAAAAGAGATAGAAAAAGAAGCCAAAGAGTTGAAAGAACAGGCAGATATAGCTTTAGTGATGGCTAATCAAAAAAGTGAATTAGCTCAAAACAAATTAAAAGAAGCTGATCAGCTCAAAGCCTCTGCTAATAAAATGACTGACAATAGCAAGAAGCAGGTAACATTAGAAGAAGCTAACACTGTTTATAAAGAAGCGGATGATTTAAATGCTGAAACAGTAGCGGCATTTAACTTAGCAAAACGTTTAGAAATAAATGCAGGTGCAAAACAGAAGGAAGCTGATTTATCGCTTTCATATGCAAAAAACATTGAACTTGCTGTTAAATCAAAAAATGCGACAGAGGCACTTGCTAAATTAGAAGAGCAACAAAAACAGTTAGATGCATTAAATGCAGAGAATAATGCAAGTGCGAACATTGTTTCCAGTATTAAAATCGATGCCGATAACAAAAAGCGGGAACTAGATAAAGCTACACAAGAATTAAGCGATGTAAAGCAGGAGATACTGGATAACGAAGCATTAATTGCTACTACTCAAAATGATATTTCAAAAACAAAGAATGAAAAAATTAAAGAAGATTTGAAAAATCAAATTGAAGGTTTGAAAGCAGACAATGAACAAAGTAGAGCTGATATTGTAAGCTATGAAGAAAAAGTAAATAAACTGCAAAAAGAATACAATGGTATTTTGAATGAAATTGCAATGGTGAGTAATGTTGTAAACCAATCAAAAGTTACTACTAATGAATCTGCAGCAGCTTCCGTTGCTTCTATTGATAAAACTAAACTAGAGCAGCAAGTTAATACCATTAAAACAAGTCCAACTTCAACAAAAACAGAAAGCTCTGATACGGGTGCTAATCCAATTGCTAAAATTGATGACTCGGCTACAAAATCAAATAATTTAGTGTCTGAGACGGATGTTAATAAGTCTGATGTTATTGCAAATAATAGCCAGACAACAATAAAAGGGGTAGACAGAATAGATTACAATATAAAATACAGTGAAGAATTATCGAGTGTTGAATCAATTTCAAATCCACTTGAACGTGAAAATAAAAAGGTTGAAGTTTATACCAATTGGTCCAATGCGCTAAATACCGAAATTGCCTCATTAAAGCAAGAACAAAAAACAGTTACAGATAAAGAGCAGAAGAAAGCCATTGCAACATCCATTTCTACTCTTGAAAATGAACTAAAATCAAAACAAAAATTAACGAAAGAAACTCTTGCTTCTGCAAAAAAAATAGAAAAAGAGCAAAGTATTGCTAGTAATTCTACTTCGGTTACTAAGAGCAGTGAAACTGTAGCTGACAATACTAGTATATCCAATAATGAATCACCGGTTTCAATAGCTACATTTAAAACAAATCAAGAATATGCAGAGGAATTGTTCGCAGCTCAAAATATTACCAATGAAACTGAACGAGAAAAAGCAAAAGCTGCTGTTTTAACAAATTGGTCAAACGCTATAAATGCTGACATGGAAAAGAAAAAAGCAGATATGGCTGCAACCTCTGATCCAGAAATGAAAGCATTGTTAGCTCAAAAAATTGTAGCTTTAAAAAAGCAAGGTGAAGAAAAACAAACATTAGCAAATGAGAGTATTCTAAAAGTAGAAGCCTCTCAAGGAG
>JAEUTT010000131.1 GCA_016787165.1 Bacteroidia bacterium
AGATACAGTTTATTTTATTTTTTATCGTCTTTTACTTCTTCAAAATCTACATCTGTTACTTCAGCATCAGACGAAGCATTTGCTCCTGCACCTGCATCACCTTGTGGATTTGCTCCTGCTTGCTGTTGTGCATTGTACATATCTTGTGAAGCGGCTTGCCATGCTGCATTTAATTTTTCCATTGCAGCATCTATTCCTGCTAAATCTTTTGCTCCATGTGCTGTTTTTAATTCAGCCAAAGCACCATCAATAGCTGATTTTTTATCGGCAGGCAATTTATCGCCATACTCTTTTAATTGTTTTTCGGTTTGAAAAACCATTGAGTCGGCCGCATTTACTTTTTCTACTTCTTCTTTTGCTTTTTTATCTGCTTCTGCATTTGCTTCTGCT
The DNA here is from genome assembly GCA_016787165.1 of Bacteroidia bacterium. Taxonomy (GTDB): domain Bacteria; phylum Bacteroidota; class Bacteroidia; order 2-12-FULL-35-15; family 2-12-FULL-35-15; genus 2-12-FULL-35-15. Next base: position 391 of record JAEUTT010000131.1, read on the forward strand.
TCTTGCTTCATTTTTTCAATCTCTTCTTTTGATAATCCGCTACCTGCTTCAATACGTATTTGTTGTGATTTGCCTGTAGCTTTATCTTTTGCAGATACTTGAACAATTCCGTTTGCATCAATATCAAATGTTACTTCAATTTGAGGTACACCACGTGGTGCAGGCATAATGCCATCTAAATTAAATTGTCCAATTGTACGGTTGTCTTTTGCCATTGGACGCTCACCTTGCAATACATGTAATTGTACACTTGGTTGGTTATCGCTGGCAGTAGAGAATGTTTCCGACTTTTTAGTTGGAATGGTAGTGTTTGCTTCTATTAATTTAGTAAACACACCGCCCATTGTTTCTATTCCTAATGAAAGTGGAGTAACATCTAATAACAATACATCTTTTACTTCGCCTGTTAATACACCACCTTGTATAGCAGCACCAATAGCAACTACTTCATCAGGGTTTACACCTTTTGATGGTGCTTTGCCAAAGAATTTTTGTACTGCTTCTTGTACTGCAGGAATACGTGTAGAACCTCCTACTAAAATAATTTCGTTAATATCGCTGGTACTCAAACCTGCATTTTTTAATGCCGATTGGCAAGGTGCAATAGTACGTTTTACTAAATCATCAACTAATTGCTCAAATTTTGCGCGTGTTAACGTACGTACCAAATGTTTTGGAATACCATCCACAGGCATAATGTAAGGCAAGTTAATTTCACTGGATGTAGTGCTTGATAATTCAATTTTTGCTTTTTCTGCCGCTTCTTTCAAACGTTGTAATGCCATTGGATCTTTTGATAAATCCAATCCTCCGTTTTCTGATTTAAATTCATCCACTAACCAGTCGATAATTTTTTGGTCAAAATCATCACCACCTAAATGTGTATCACCATCAGTAGATTTTACTTCAAATACACCATCACCTAATTCAAGTACCGATACGTCATGTGTACCACCACCACAGTCGAACACAACAATTTTCATGTCGCTGTTCTTTTTATCCAAGCCATAAGCTAAAGCAGCAGCTGTAGGTTCATTGATGATACGCTTTACTTTTAATCCGGCAATTTCGCCTGCTTCTTTAGTTGCCTGACGTTGTGCATCGTTAAAATATGCAGGAACTGTAATAACAGCTTCTGATACTTCATGTCCTAAATAATCTTCGGCTGTTTTTTTCATTTTTTGTAAAATGATAGCCGAAATTTCTTGTGCCGAATATTTTCTATCATCTATTTGAACGCGTGGAGTATTGTTATCACCTTTTACCACTTTGTAAGGCATACGCGAAATTTCTTTTTGAGCTTCCTCAAAATTAATTCCCATAAAGCGTTTGATAGAAGAGATTGTTTTGGTAGGATTGGTAATTGCCTGACGTTTTGCAGGATCACCTACTTTACGTTCTCCATTTTCTACAAATGCTACCACCGAAGGTGTTGTACGTTTACCTTCGCTGTTTGGAATTACAACCGGCTCATTACCTTCCATTACAGATACGCAAGAGTTTGTTGTTCCTAAGTCGATTCCGATTATTTTACTCATAATATATTGGTTTTAATTTGTTACTTATTTAATTAGACGATACCCCTATTTCAATCATTATGCCAGTGGATTTTCGGGAAATATTGGCATAAAAAAAGCGTCACTTTTTAAGGTAACGCTTTTAAAATATGACAAACCGACAGTTTTAAGGGCAATTTGGTAAATTACCTACTGCATTTAAAAACTTTAAGCGTTTTGTATATTGTCCGCAAGCCAATGAATCGGTAGTAGTTACAGCCAATGGACGAGTAAACGGTGCTTTGTTATAACGAGCCGAAAATAAGCCCAAACCTCCATTAATGTTGGTAAATTCAGGTTTTGTTTGAATAATTCCGGTTGATGGTTTATTTACATCAATAAAGGTGCTTAAATCATCGGCTCCGGCTATTAATAATAAATCTACATTTACTGCTCTTCTAGCGATTAAATCAGCTGATACCGG
>JAEUTT010000141.1 GCA_016787165.1 Bacteroidia bacterium
CCACCAAATTCATAATTAATTAAAAAGGCTGTAAGTATTACTTACAGCCTTTTTAATATTCTAACTTTCGCTCTCTGGCAATTCAATAAAAAAAGTTGTTCCACTATTTATTTTTGTTTTAAACCAAATTTTTCCAAAAAAGCTTTCTACCATATTTTTTACCATTGCTAAACCCAATCCCATTCCACCTGTTTTAGTTGTGAAATTTGGCATGAATATTTTATCAATTACAGATTCATCAATCCCACATCCGTTATCACTAATTGCAATACGAAAAAAGTTGCCTTCTTTTGTCAATAGTATATTTATTTCACCCAGCTTGTCTTCTCCTATTGATTGGTAAGCATTTTTAATAATATTATTAAATATTCGAACAAGTTGTTCTTTGTCGGCTTGTATAATAGGGTTATCTATTGTTTGATTTTCAAATGTCAAGTCAAATTTTTCGTTTTTTTCAAATAATTCAATGGCTCCCAATAATACATCATTTAAATTTATTTGTTCTAATTGGGTTTTTGGCATTTTTGCAAAATTTGAAAATTCTGTTGCAATCGTTGAAAGTGTTTCTATTTGATCAATAATTGTTTTTGTCAACCGTTCTATTTTTTCATCCATATCAGGGGCATGATCTTTATACGTTCGTTGAAGGTGCTGAACGCTAAGTTTCATAGGTGTTAATGGGTTTTTGATTTCATGTGCCACTTGTTTTGCCATTTCTCTCCAAGCACTTTCTCTTTCGCTTTTAGCAAGTAATTCAGCACTTTTTGATAATTCTTCAATCATTCGATTGTATTCTCCGATTAAGTTTCCTATTTCATCCTTTTCGCTCCATGAAATTGGTTCATTGGCTTTCCCAAGTTTAATATTCCCTAATTTATCTTGAATCAATTTCAGTGGTTTGGTAACGTAGTTAGATATGATGATGGCAGTAATGATACTAAGTGCAAATAATAAAACATAAATATTAATGAGTGCGACTAAAAAGCCTGATATTTCTTTTTCTAGTTCGCTTTGTTTTGCAAAATAGGGGATGTTAATATATGCTACTGTTTTTCCTTCTTTGTTTTTAAAAGGAATATAAGATGATAAGTATTTTAGTTTTCCAATTTTTTCATCATGAATAAATTCCGATTTTTCAATAATTCCAATTTCCTTAAATGCTATTGGATTCATTTTTTTGGAAGTTAAACCTTCATCAAATACTTTATTTCGAGAGGATGCAAACAAATTCCCTTTCGTATCGTATATGTTTATATCTGTAAAAAAAATATTTGATATTTTCTTGAGTATGAATGTTGTATATTCTATAATGTGGTTTGATTCAAAAGATTCGTTTTCAAATTTAGTTTCTAAATCCATAAGTATTGAATGCGTTTTTTCGCTTATGTTTTCACGATTTTTTGCTTCAAATTGCTGATTGATATAATAAATTGTCCCTCCTCCAAAAAGAGCCAAAGAAATCAATATAATAATTACTAATAGTGCTTGTATCCTGTTTTTGAAGCTGATACTTTCGATGATTTTCCCTAATAAAATTTGTCTGATAAATAAAATTAATAACAATAGAATACAAAATAAAGTGAACATGTATGAAAAGATGGTTGCTTTTTCAATAAACCCTTTATCGCGTTTGCTTAAAATAATTTTGGTGTCTTTATTAGGGCTATAAACCAAATGCCTATATTCTCCCTTTTCTACTATTTCGAAGACGGATGTGCAATGCTCATAGTCGGTAG
>JAEUTT010000144.1 GCA_016787165.1 Bacteroidia bacterium
ACACCAAATGAAAACAATCGGCACCACTTAATTTAACTTTAGCAGGATAAATTGTAGAATCTGTTTTCATGACTATTTATTTCAATAGTACATTTACAACTTCGGAAAGCGCATTTACGGTTTTAAAATTTTCAGGCACCAAATTTTCATCGGGTATTACCAAACCATACTTACGCTCGATAAAAAGAATTATTTCAACAATTGAATAGGAGTCGATACCAATATCTCTCAATAAAGTATCTTCTGTTAAGTTAATATCCGAAGAAATTAAATTATCGGTAATAAATTTTAAAATATCTTTATTTATAGTGCTAATTTCCATTATATCTTACGTTTTATTCTATTTACAACAGAAGCAATTGTCATGGTAAAAATAAAAAACAATATCAACTTTATTGCATCAGCCATAATTTCGGTTACTCCACCACCTCTTAAAAATAATTCATAAAAACCATTCAACGACCAATTTAATGGAGAAAGAACACTTAAATTACGCATTAATTCAGGCATTACATACGTTGGAACCCATACACCACCGATAGCTGAAAGCAACAAAATAGACAATGACCCCATGATTGCACCCTGCTGTTCGGTAGAAGCAATTGTACCAACCATTACCCCATAACCAGTAGCTGCAAATGAAGTAGCTAAAGTGATAATAAATATTCCTAAAAAACTATTTCCTAAAATTAAAGTTGGTAAACCAAGCATTGGCAAAAAATACAACCCAACAGATAGCATCAGAAAAAACTGAATTACACATACAAGAACGTACACAATGATTTTTCCATTGATTAACAATAAATATGAGCTAGGCATGGTATGTAGCCTAAAAACACTTCCTTCATTTTTTTCTTTCATAATACTTCCTGCCAATGGAATTACAATAAAAAACATAGCAAAGATAGTCCAAGCAGGAACATTATGCTGTACCGCATTCGGAACAATTTCGCCTATTTGTTTGGAAGCATACACCTCATTATATGTTACAATTTGTGTTTTGCTAAATGCATTTTTAGGTGACTTTTCTTTTTCAGGAATTAACTCTGCAATTTGCTCTGAAAATGTTTGAAACATTATTTTTGTTTTTACAACCGAAATAAATTCACGTAAACTGCTAGTGATAGAAGTTAAAAACGATTTTTTTGTAACAGGGTCAATAAAAATAGTAATGCTAACAGAGTCTGTTATAGCAACCTGAGATTCTTCAGTAGCCATGGTTTCTTGTACTAATACACTTACATTTTTTCGAATCCCCTCTGTTGCTCCTTTAGGAATTACAATTCCAACTAAAAATTTACCATCTGCAACTGCATTTTTTGCATCTTCTACCGTTGCTGGTATACCATTAATCGAATCATTAAAATCACATAAATCAGAATGAGTTAATCCATTTTTTATAGCATAACCTAAAGAATCATTATCCTCATTTACAAATACAATAGGAATACCTCTTTCGTTTAAGGTTTTAAAAGCTGAATCTTGAATTAAGGTCATCACAAAAATCAATACCATTGGCATTACAAACAAAATAGACAATCCTACTTTGTCTCTCAACAAAATAAGAATCTCTTTTCGTACCGATGCTATTAATTTTTTAATCATTAATCTCGTAATCGTCTATTGGTTAAATTTAAAAACACATCCTCTAAATTTCTACAACCTTCATTATTATTGATAAGTTGTTTTGGTGTTCCTTGAACAATAATTTTTCCATTATCAATAATGGCAACTTGAGTACAAAAATGCTCTGCCTCTTCCATATGATGAGATGTATAAATAATTGTTGTGCCGCTTCCATTTATTTTTTTCAAATAATCAATAATCACATTTCTAGATTGTACATCAACGCCAACTGTAGGCTCATCTAAAAACAAAATTTTAGGGTCATGCAAAATGCCTGCAATTAAGTTCACTCTT
>JAEUTT010000185.1 GCA_016787165.1 Bacteroidia bacterium
TCGCGCTTCTTTTTTTTGTGAGTGTATCTATTTCTTTTTTTGGTTTTGGTTTAAACCCATTAATTCCATTACAGCATTGTTTGCATTCACAAATCCACCTGCTACACAAAGTTCAGCAACTTTCTTTTTTTCTTTTTTAGAGCCAGGCACTACAACAGAACCTTTAAAAGGCACTACCGTTTTCATTAAAACAGCTTTTACTTCTTCCGCTTTTAGCTCTGGGAAATAACTTCTGATGATTGCTGCTACACCGGCAGTACTTGGTGCTGCCATACTTGTTCCTGATTCATTAATGTATTTGTTGTCAGGAATGGTTGAATAGATACCAACCCCTGGTGCAAATAAATCAACTTTCTTTTGTCCGTAGTTTGAAAATGAACCAATAATATTTTTATCACCTTTATATGCACTTGCTCCAATTTGCATCCAGTTGCTTGCAACTTCTCCTCCATCTAATTCTCTTGTAGGAAATGATAGTTCAATATCATTATTTTTTGATTCATTTCCTGCAGCATGGATTAAAAGAACATCTTTTGATTGTGCATATTTAACTGCTTCATCTACTAATTTTTTATCAGGAGAATGGTATTTTCCAAAACTCATATTTATTATACTTGCACCATTATCAACAGCATAACGGATAGCATTTGCAACATCTTTATCTCTTTCATCTCCATTTGGAACAGCACGTATTGCCATAATTTTAACACTATTTGCAATTCCTTCGATACCAATATTGTTTCCTCTTGTAGCTGCAATAATTCCAGCAACATGTGAGCCATGCAATGCATCTGGTCCTTCTACACGGTTACAACCATAATATTTTTCATTAGGATTGTTTACATCATCTCCTACAATATAAGTACGCATTGAATCAGAATCAAGCTTGTTGTATTTGTACATATTGCCAATCATCTTTCCTCCTTCAGCAATTTGTGTTTCAAGTTCCTTTACATCTAAACCTAATGTAAAGGCTAATTTTAGTCCCTTTTTTAATTGTTTTTCTGTTTCGTTTTCAGGAGTATATTTTTTTAAAGCATCTTTTGAAAGCACGCCATTGTTTTGATTTTTTACTTTGTCTAAAAAGTTGGCAACCATTTCAATTGATTTGAGTTGTTGTTCTTGTTTTGATTGCTCAGTCAAAAATTTATTTTTGATGATTTTAAATTCTTCGTATTCTTTTGTTTGTTGTGCATTTAAATTGGTAGTGTCCATCCATTTGAATTTTTTTACTCCCTTTTGGTATAATCTGGCTAATTCGGTTGCTTCATAATTTATATCTCCATTTTTTCCTCCTAAAAAACTCCAACCATATACATCATCTATGTATCCATTTTTATCATCATCAATTCCGTTGTCAGGAATTTCCCCAGCGTTTTTCCACATTACATCTTTTAAATCCTCGTGATCTACTTCTATTCCGCTATCAATAACGGCAACAATAACAGTTTTAGGTGTTTTTCCTGTTAATGTTTTATAGGCTTGTTCCGAACCTGTTCCGTATGCTTTATCGGCTTTTGGATCAAGCGTTTGCCAGTTATCCGGAGCTTTTTTTTGTGCGAAAGAGTAAAGTGAAATGAATGCACTTGTAATGATGAATAATTTTTTCATTGTATTTTATGTTATATAATGTTCACGAAAATAAACATTATTCCGAAACAGCGATGTTCTATAATCTATAAATTACACAGTAGGTGAAATTTATTGATGAATGGTTTGAAACAAAAACGCCTCTGAATATTATTTTCAGAGGCGTTTTTTGTAGTATTAAAAATTAGCAAAACTCTTCGAATGCCATTTTAAGATTATCAGCAATCATTTGAGCACTTCTTCCTTCGATGTGGTGGCGTTCAACAAAATGAACTAATTTGCCATCTTTAAATAATGCTACTGCTGGTGAAGATGGTGGATAAGGGGCAAAATGTTTACGTGCTTCTGCCACAGCTTCAGTGTCAAATCCTGCAAAAACAGTTGTTATTTTATCTGGTCGTTTAGCTCCTGAAACTGCTAATTTTACACCAGGGCGAGCAGCTCCTGCAGCACAACCACAAACAGAGTTTACAACTACAAGTGTAGTTCCTTTGCTATTAATTGCTGCATTTACAGCATCGGGAGTTGTTAAATCTTCAAATCCAACTGTTACAAGCTCTTGCTTCATTGGTATTACTATACTTTCTGGATACATTATGATATAAGTTTTAATTGTTATGTTAGAATAATTCTGCATCAAAATTACAAATTATTTGGGGCAATGTGTGAATAAAAAAACATTTGTGTGTTTGCTCTTTTTTTTTAATTTAGCAGTCTGTTTTAATAAGTTCGTCTATAATTATTACTAGTTAATCATATAACAAAACAAAATGAAAAAAGTTCTATTCTTTTCTGCAACAATTTTATTTTCAATCATTTTTAATTCAAAATTAGTTGCGCAACAACCAACAATTCCTGCAAGTAATGTGATTACTGTTGGTAAATCTACTACAAGTATTTCTATTAACTGGACAAGCGGAAATGGGCAAAGACGTATAGTTACTGTTGCTCTTTCTTCTAGTTCTGTTGCATTGCCAGTTGATGGTAATAGTTATACTCAAAATTCAACTTTTGGTGCAGGAAGCCATTTAGGAAATGGGAATTATTGTATTTATGATGGTACAGGTAATGGTTGTAATGCTTTTGGATTAACAGCAGGAACAGCATACCGTTTTAGGGTTTATGAATATTATCCTGGAGTATGGCCAACTTATGTTGAAGATTATTTAACATCTTCTTATCCTAATTATTTTGAATATACATTGAGTACCGAGCCAACAGTTCAAATTCCAAGTGTTTCAGTAACAAATATAGCAACAAACTCAGCTTCTATTTCATTTGCAGGAGGCAATGGGACATACCGTTTGTTAATGTTGCGTGCAAGTACAGGTTATGCAAATTTGCCAGTTGATGGTACTGGATATGCAGGAAGTACTTCATACGGTTCAGGTGCTATCATTTCGGGAACTAGTCCTTCTTCTTATGTAATGTATGCAAATACTGGAACAAGTATTTCGGCATCAAACTTAGCTGCAGGTACAACTTACACTGCTGCTGCATTTTCTTATAATGGTGTTACGGCAAATAGTACTTCAAATAATTATCGCACAACAGGTTATCCAACATCAACTTTTACAACACTTGCTACTGAGCCTACTTCTACATCCAATTCACTTTCTTTTTCAAATGTTACACATAATTCGATGACCGTAAGTTGGACAATTCCAAGCAGTGGAGCAGGAGTTTATCGCATTGTAACTTGTAAGCCAGGAACTACTAATACGGATTTGCCAAGCGATGCTACGTATTATGCAGGAAGTTCTAATTACGGTTCTGGAAGCTTATTAGGAAGCGCTTATGTTGTTTACAATGGAACAGGAAACCATGTAAATGTTACAGGTTTGAGTACGACACAAAATTATTCTTTTTCTGTTTTTGAATATAATGTTGCTACAAATACCTATAACAATACTTACAATTATTTAACAAGTTCTTATTTGAACGGATACCAACAAACATTAGCTGCAGAACCAACTGTTGCTCCATCCGGATTAATTTTTAGTAATATCACTTCCAATTCTGTTCGTGCAACTTGGGCAAATGGAAATGGTGCCAGAAGAAATGTTGGGGTTCGTGCCGGACGTATTCAAACAGGATTGGCATTTGATGGTACAAATGATTATATAAGCATTCCAAATGAATCTAACTTCGATTTTACATCTCAGATGACAGTAGAAGCGTGGATAAAAGTAAATGCTTTCAATATCCCTTATCAAACAATTGTAACAAAAGGGAGTGGAGCATGGAGAATTCAACGTTATGCCTCTACCAACTTTATTGAGTTTACTGTAAACATTGGTGGAATTAATAGAATGGCCATTGGTAGCCGAAATGTAAATGATGGAAAATGGCATCATATAGCTGGGGTGTATAATGGTTCACAAGTAATCCTTTATGTTGATGGAACATTAGATTCATATTCTTCAGCAAGTGGAAGTATTGATCAAAATAATTACCAAATGTCTATTGGAGAAAATTTACAAGATGTTGGTCGTTATTTTAACGGACAAATTGATGAAGTGCGTGTTTGGAATTATGCTCAACCTGTAGGGAATATTAAAACCAATATGAACAAAACTCTTGTTGGAAATGAGTATGGATTAAAGGGATACTGGAAACTAGATGATGGATTTACTACTACCAGTATAGCTAAAAATTTTAGTTTAACGTCCTCTATTGATGGAACATTAATAGGTTTTGCAAGTACTGTAGCTGCTACTAATTTTACCAATACAAGTGGATGGGTTTTATCTGGGGCTCAAGTGAATGTGCCATTAGATTTTTCAACATATAATTCGTCAAGTGTCTTTTTCTCAACAAGTAATAGCAGTTACTATTATGGTGGAGTACCTACATTTATGGTATATCAAGGACCAGATAGCACTTCTGTTACTGTAACTGGGTTGTCGCCAAATACTTATTATAATTTTGGCGTATTTGAAAGAAATGGTACTGCTGGCGATAATAATTATTTAACAAATAGTTATGCCACAGCTGACGTGCTAACAAGTTCTGTAAGTGTACCTACTATAACATCATTTAGTCCTGCATCCGGATTCGTAGGGTCAGTGGTTACCATCAACGGAACCAATTTTAATCCTACCGCTAATAGCAATACCGTTTATTTTGGTGCTACAAAAGCTACAGTTATTAGTGCAAATGGAGGTGGTACACAACTAATAGTAAAAGTACCTCCAGGTTCTACCTTATCACCAATATCAGTAACTAATAATACATTAACAGCATATTCTACAAAAGCATTCATTGTAACATCACCTTGCGGTAGCACTAATTTTGCAGCCAATACATTAAATACTGCACAAACAGCAAATGGTTATTATTCTTATAACGATGTAAGGGTTGCAGATATGGATATGGATGGACTTCCTGATTTGATTAGTTTATATCCATACAGCTACACGGGCATAACAAGAAACACATCTTCAGGTGGTACGGTTAATTTTACATCTACTCCTTATTATTTATTCAACACATATGGAATTACTGATGATTTTGAAATTGCTGATTTGGATGGCGATGGAAGAATTGATATTGCTATGACAAGTGTTTACAATTCAAATGCATCATTTGTGACCAACAAAAATATTAGTACACCTGCTAATATTAATTTTGGAAATATTTCGGAGTTTGCCGGAAATATTGGATACACTCCGAGTGATATAGCTATTGCTGATTTAGATAAGGATGGGAAACCGGATGTGATTATGAGTCATACCAACAATGTGATTTCTATCTACAGAAACATTAGCTCTGTTCATAACATATTGTTTGCACCAAAAATAGATATTGCTCTTAGTGGTTCAGCGGCTATTAATAGCATTGCTGTTGGCGATATTGATGGTGATGGGAAAATGGATATTGCTACAGCAGGAGGAAGTGGTTCTATGATTAATACATTAAGAAACACAAGTACCCCAGGTTCCATCACTTTCGCAGCATTTGGTACTACAACACTAAGTGGAACTATCACAGGCATTGCTATTGGTGATATCGATAATGATTTAAAAGCAGATATTCTTTACGGTGCTTCTGCCAGCACAGTTGGCATCTTGAAAAATAACTCTACTGTTGGAACCATTAGCATCTCTACAACTCCAACATCTCTTGCTACACTTGCGAATACACCAAGTGAAATACGATTAGGCGATATTGATGGTGATGGAAAATTAGACATAACTGTAGGATACAATACGGGTTCACAAATGTCGATATTTAAAAATAATAGCGTGGCCACATTTTCTGTTGCAACAAAATTCGACTTTTCACTTATTGCTAGTGCTTCTAACCCAAAGTCGGTTGCACTTTGTGATTTAAATGGAGATAATAAAACAGATATTATATCTGCCGGAAGCGCTCAAAATTTATCGTATTTCCAAAATAACATCAATCCATTAGTATCCGAACCTACTGTTTCGGCAAGTGCAATGATTTTTAGTAGTACCACAACTACACAAACTACACTAAACTTTACAGCAGGAAATGGTGCAAACAGAGTGATATTTGTTCGTGCTAGTACATCTGCATCCTTTGCTCCTACTGATGGTGTTGGATATGTTCCTAATCCTGTTTTTGGAAGTGGTAGCGATATTGGTGCAGGTAATTATTGTGTGTATGATGGAAATAGTAATAGTGTAACTGTTACTGGTTTACAATCCAACACAAGTTATATATTTAGCATATATGAATACAATGGAGCATTAAATTGCCAGTATAACTACTTAATGCCTGGAACATCTGGTAATTCAACTGTAACAACCAATAATACTACTCCAACTTTAACTGCTATTTCTAATCCTGCATCTATTTGTCAGAATTCAGGATTGCAAACAATTAATTTGAGTGGTATTGGAACTGGTGCAGGAAATGAAATACAAAACTTAACAGTTACAGCGACGTCAAGCAATATAGGATTAATCCCTCATCCTACTGTTACTTACACGAGTCCGAATGCAACAGGATCATTGTCATATACACCTGTAAATGGTGTTTGGGGATCTGCAATCATTACTGTAACAGTAAATGATGGTGCAAGTAATAACAACATTGTAACTCGAACATTCACCGTTACTGTTGATAGGTCTCCATCCACATCGGTAGCTGGTGTAGCTCAACAGATTTGTCCAAGTGTAGGTACTTTAGCAGGAAATACACCTGCTTCTGGAACTGGTTTGTGGACTATTTTGTATACAACCAATGGTGCTATTAACTTAACTAACGCTTCTTCGCCAACAACTACAGCGAATAATTTTAATATTAATGATTCTATTTATTTACGTTGGACAATTAGCAATGGTGCTTGTGCAAGCTCATCGAGTTTTACAAGTATGAAACGTAAAAGTTGTCCTACAACTGCTGACTTTACTGCAAGTTCAAATAGTGAGTGTTTAAATGCTAGTCCTATTGTCACATACACAGATGCATCATTTGTATCAGGTGCTACTATTACAAGTTGGAATTGGAGTTTTGGTGCAGGTGCCTTCCCTGCAAATGCAACAGGGCAAGGGCCACATATTGTAACCTACTCAACAGCTGGAGCAAAAACCATTGTTCTTACAGTTCAAGATAACTTAGGAGCAAATGATTCAGAAATAAAAGTTGGATTTGTAAATATTACAGATGTTCCTGATGCAGCCGGAAATGTTTCGGGTTCTACTACTGTTTGTCAAGGACAAAATGCTGTAAACTACACCGTTCCTGTGATAAGTGGAGCAACAGGTTATACTTGGAATTTACCAACAGGAGCTCTATTGGTTTCAGGTATAAATACAAATAGTATTACTGTTGATTTTGGCACAAATGCAATTTCTGGTAATATTAGTGTTCGTGGAACAAATGCATGTGGAAATGGTCCTTTGTCTGCTAATTTCCCAGTTACCATTAATCCTTTACCAGCAACAGCAGGTGCAATTTCTGGTGGTACTTCTGTTTGTGAAGGAACTTCTGGTGTAGCATATAACATTTCACCAGTTGCAAATGCAACAAGTTATGTTTGGAACATTACGGGTGGTGCTAGTGTAACTACTGGAGCAGGCACTTCCGCTATAACGGCTAACTATCCTTTAGGTGGTGTTGCTGATGGAACGGTTACTGTGTATGCAACAAATGCATGTGGAACTGGTGCAAGCTCTCAATTGTCAGTTTATATTGATTCTTTACCTGAAAGTGCAGGTGCTATTATCGGACAAATACTTATCACAACTTGTCCTTCTACTACTGGAGTTACTTATTCTATTCCTTTAGTTAATCATGCAAGTTCATATAACTGGTCTGTTCCAAGTGGTGTGAATATTATTGGAGGGGTTGGAACCAATTCTATTACTGTTGATTATATGCCTTCTGCCGTTTCTGGAAATATTTCTGTTACTCCTGTAAATTCTTGTGGCAATGGAGCACCAGCACAAATAGCAGTAGTGGTAAATACGTTGCCTGATTTAGCTGGAGCAATTGCCGGTAATGATTCATTAACTATTTGTCCTACCTCAAATGGTATAGCTTACACACTTTCAAATGTGTTTAATGCAGATAGTTATATATGGACTGTACCTAGTGGTGCAACCATTACATCGGGAAGCGGGACAAATACGATAATAGTTGATTATTCTTCTTCTGCAACATCTGGAGTAATTACAGTTACTCCACAAAATGCATGTGGTATAGGTGGATATTCTGCTTTAAATATTTATTTGCCAACTATTCCTGCTCAAGAGTTGTGTATGGTTACTGTGGATGATGCTTCACAATACAACAAAATTATTTGGGAAAAACCATTGACAACCGAAATTGATAGCTTTAGAATTTATCGCGAAATAACATCGTCTTTTGTTCATATTGCGAGTGTACCATACAGTTCATTAAGTGAATATGTGGATGATACTTTTGCACCTTTGGCAGACCCTAACACAACAAACTTTAGGTATAAAATTTCAGCAGTAGATACGTGTGGTAATGAGGGATTGTTGAGTGATTTCCATCGTACTATTTTCTTGCAAGCAAATCAAGGTGTAGGTAATGTAGTAAACTTAAATTGGGTGCCATACGAAGGCGCAACAGTAACATACTATTATATACTTCGCGATTCTACAGGTTCTGGAGTGTTTGAGGTAATTGATTCGGTACCAGGTGCAAATACGGTTTATACCGATTTAAATCCACCAATTACTCAATCTAATATTAGTTATGTGCTAGAATGCAATTGGTCAGTAAGTTGTAATTCAACTCGCGCAACTATTAATACAACTCGCTCAAATATTAAGAGTGCCGCATTTATTGTTACTGGAATTGAAGCAACCATTTTAAATAATGAGGTTATTGTATATCCAAATCCAGCAAGTGATGCAATTACATTACAGTATCCTCTAGGTTTTAGAAAATATAATTTAGTTATTTATGATGCACTAGGTAAGCAGGTATATAGCGAACAGTTAAGTGCAGATGGAATAAATGGAGGAAATGCTACTACACAAATTAGTGTAAGTGATTTCGCAAAAGGAATGTACATCGTTAGTTTACAAACAGAATACGGTAGCACTTTTAAACGATTGATTATTCAATAAATTAAATAAAAAAGCCTTCGATTTTCGAAGGCTTTTTTATTTAATTGAAAATACGAAGCAACTGCTCTTCTCTATAATCAAAAATAGCTTTTACTTTTTTTTCAATAAAAAGCAAATGAATAATTGGTTCTAAAAACCAGCCAGGAGACTTAAATTGAACAATGTCCATCATAATTGTTTTTTCGTCTCTTTCTTCAAAAATATGCTCATGAATCCATGTATTATAAGGGCCTTTCAGTTGAGTGTCTATAAACCGGAAGGGTGGGTTCCAATCTGTGATTTCTGTTTTCCATTTGAATGGAATGCTATTTACTTTTATTCTATAATCTATTAGTGTTCCTTTTTTCATTTGAATTGGCAGAGGTGTCAGGATTTTAAAATTCATATTAGGTGGGGTAATTTTATTTAAGTTTTCAGCTTTGCTAAAAAAATCAAAAACCTCTTGAATAGGTTTGTTGATAATTGTTTCTCTTTTTAAAATGTGCATGAGGTTTTGTTTTTATTAATAACCATTGAATTCCTTTTTTGTTCTAATTTTGTTGCATTAAAAAAAATAAAAATGAAAATTACAATTGTAGGATGTGGAAACATGGGTTTGATTTATGCTCGTGCATTTTTGAAATATAACATTGTTTCAAAACAAAATTTATTATTAGCCGAAAAAAATGAAGTTCGTAAACAAGAACTTTTGAAGTTAGAAGTGGGAGAGGTTTGTGTGGTAAACGATAAACGAATTGCCGAAAGTGATATTGTTATTTTGGCAGTTAAGCCACAAGATTTTATAGCACTTAGCAATGATCTAAAACAAGTTTTAACTCCACAAAATATTATTGTTTCTATCATGGCCGGAATGAAATTGGAGAGAATTAGCAATTTACTAGAGCAAAAAAATATTGTACGTGCAATGCCAAACTCTCCTGCCGAATTAGGAATGGGAATGACTGCATTTACTGCTAGTAAAGCCTTAACAATTGAACAAATACGTAAAGCAGAAAATTTGTTGGCAACAACTGGTAGAACTGTTTTTTTTGAAAATGAAAACTTACTAGATGCAGTTACAGCTTTAAGTGGAAGTGGCCCTGCCTATTTTTTCTATATTTTAAAAAATATGGTGGAAGCAGGAAAACAAATGGGATTTGATGAAGCAACAGCTTCAATGCTTGCCAAGCAAACAATGCTAGGTTCTTTTCACTTGCTAAACACAGCCAATAAATCATTGGATGAATTAATTAGTGCTGTTGCCTCAAAAGGAGGAACAACCGAAGCTGCATTAACTTCATTTGAAAATAATAATGTTGGAAAATCATTGCAAGATGGAATTATAAAAGCAAGAGATAGAGCAAGTGAATTATCAAATTAATTTATTTCTTTTTATCTTTTCGTAGCTCCATCCAAACTCTAATAATCACATAAGCGATTATTACTAATGTTAAGATGTATGACCAAAGAGGCATTCCCCAAGAACTATCAATATTTTCTCCTTTTCTGAATGTGCCAAACAATAATCCAATTCCATTCATTTTTATTATGGAATAGTAAAGTTAATTGTTGTATTAACACTTTGATTTCCTTGATCGCTTAATGTAAATGTGTTAGTTAAATTGGAACTTATCCAGTCGCCCGAAGAGAATGTTCCATCTCCATTTGAATCATACAGCG
>JAEUTT010000187.1 GCA_016787165.1 Bacteroidia bacterium
TGTATATTCCCAACAATAACAATTAATAATATCAATATTCTTTTTTTCAAATTATCTTAAAATAGAAACACTTCCTTTAACAATGTTTGATTTTTCGTTTTTGTTTTTATACACAATAAAAAAATAAGATGCATCAGGCAAAGGAACACCAAGCAAATTTTTACCATCCCAAGATTCATACTTACCTTGATGTTCATACACCAACTGACCTAAACGATCAAATACTTGAACTAAAGCATCCGAAAAATATTGACTATTTTGTATGAACCAGGTATCATTATAACCATCGCCATTGGGTGTAAATATAATTTCTGGAATCATTTCACATTCTCGAACCACAATTTGTACCGAGAGAGATGTGTCATTTCCTGCATTATCTGAAACAGTAACAGCATATATGCCAGCCTGTAAACTTTCTATAGTAGGAGTTGTTTGGCCACTACTCCACTCAAAACTAAAAGGAGGATTTATGCCTAAAACCGAAAGTTCAATTTTTCCTAACGAAGTATTGTTGCAAGCTATATTTGTTGTAGTAACAGTTACATTTATTTGTGCGAATACAGTGTTTCCTAGAAAAGAAAACAGCAATATCATCACACCTAAAATATAATTTTTAACTCTCATCAATCACAAATTTTATTTTTAATTTCTTCTGCCATAATACTTCCTTTATTGCTCACAAGAGTTAATGTTTCACAAGCCTCTTTTTTATTTCCATGTTGATACAATACAATGGCTAAACCAATGTATGCTTCTTTATATACGGCATCTAGTTCAATCACTTTTTTATAATCAGTTATCGACTCTTGATAATTACCGGCTAAATCATTCCAGTATGCACGGCTGTAATAAGCATTTGTATAATTAGGATTTAGCTCAATCACTTTTGTCAGATCAGCTATTGCTCCTTTAAAGTCATCTAATCTACCCTTTGCTAAAGCCCTGTTATAATATGCTTTTAATGTATTGTTTTCTACTTGAATTGCTTTATTAAAGTTTTTTATCGCATCTATGTATTCTCCTATTTTAGCATAAGCAATCCCTTTTAAATAAAACACCTCATTGTATGATTTATTTATTTTTTGAAGCTTATTTAGCTGTTTGATAGCCACATTAAACTCGCTTGTTTTCACATAAATAGATGCTTGTAAAAACAAAGCAGAATCATAGTTTGGATTTAAGTTTAGCGCATTATCTAAATCTTGCAGAGCCGATTTATAGTCATTCAAACTATCATGAATCAATGCACTTTTATAAAATTCTTGTGCCGTATTTTGAGGGAACAAACTCAATGAAGGAATTGATAATAAAAATATAAAGACTATTTTTTTCATTTCTTATTCAAGAGTTTTGTGAAGCAATATTAAGAAAAAAGAAAAAACATCTCTAAATAGAGATGCTTTTTTATTTTAATTTATCTATTGTATTTATTGAAGCTTTTTATCGGCTTCTACTTTTGCATTAATCAACACTTGATCTGCCTTTTTGTTTGCTTCATCAAGTATTTTCTGTGCTTGCTTATCTACTTCCTTTTTAGCAGCAGGCGCAGCAGCTTTGGCAGCAGCTTTTTGTAATGGATTGCCGATACTTTCTATGTTCTTATCAATAGCTGCGTAGCCTTCTGCTTTCGTTTTTTCAGCCAATGCAGCAGCTTCGGCTTTCAGTTTATCAGCCTCAGCTTGTGCATCTTTCATTATTTTTTCAGCCTCTTCCCTTGCTTTTTCTTTAGCCATATCTACACCTTGATTTACTAAATTTTGAACCTGATCTTTCACTGTTGTTTCTGTATTAAATAAATCTGTTTTCAAAATAGGATTGGTTACTGTTCCACTAAAAAGGGCTTTAATTTTCACTTTGTCACCTAATTTAATATCTGTACCTGCTTGTTGATTGAGCTGTGCTAATAAGCTACCAGCGACAGCGTTTGCTTGAGAACCAAATTCTGAACGAGGAATTTCTAAATTCCAGATATAATAAATTGTTTGATCAAATCCGGTAGACCCTTTTACTTTACCTGTAATATTGCCCGACTTAATTGGCATTTCTTTTACTTCTACTCTTCCATCCTTAAATTCGTAATTAGCATTCACATTTTCAAATGCCATTTTTTTGTATTTAGGCTGATTTAAAGCATCTGCCAATTTATCAATTGCAGCAAATCCTTCAATTGTAACACTGCTTGTTTTTAAAGCTCCTTTACCTATTAAGGAATTCATTACTGGGCTCATTGTTTGATCTAACAAAGTGGTAAAGGTCAAATTTGTTGATACTTTTCCCTTAGCGTATTGTGCAATAGGCGCAAGCTTTTGAACCGAATTAAACATTTTAAAAGTTTTAGGAATATCAAAATTTGCAACATCTACATCAAAATCAACAGTTGGTTTTTTAATATTTTGAGTATTGTACACTCCACTCAATTGCATGGTTCCTTCTAGCTCATCAATTGTTAATTTTAATTTATCTAAACTCATTTTGCTATCTTTTATCCCAACACCACCACTTACATTAGTTATAGTCATATTATCGTACAATAACTTCCCAATTGAAGCTACGAGCTTAACATCTAAGTTAGAGGGCACTTCCACAACAGACATAGTAGCAGAAGAGTCTGCTGTAGACGTTTGGCTAGTAGTAGTATCAGATGGTCCCATCAATTCATTTAAGTCTAGTAACTTTGATTTAAATGAAAATGCTCCTTTTAGCAATGAGTCTTGCAAAGCATATTGTAAAAAGTTTTCAATTTTACCTTGCATTTGAATGTCGCTCTTTCCTACTTTAGCATCAAACTCTGATAAATCAACGGTCTTAGGATTAAATAATAAAGTTAGCTTATTTATTTTTGTTGGATAAGTTAA
>JAEUTT010000191.1 GCA_016787165.1 Bacteroidia bacterium
ATTTGTATTCAATTGAATAAAATAAGCACCTGCATCCAAATTACTAATATTAATTAGCTTTTTATGATCGCCCAGCATTTGTTTTTCATTAACTACTTTTAATACTTCTTTGCCTAAAATATCTACAATTGAAATTACTACATTTTCGGTAGTGCTTAATGTGTAACTTAAATTAATTTGCGAATTTGAAGGATTAGGATAAATAGAAATATTGGTGATTGGTAAATCACTTTCATTAATTCCAATATGAGGAACATTTGAACGTAAACTATCCAAAAATTGAACATTACTAACAACTAAATTGCCTCCAATTTGATTGGCATCAATTTGTAATACAGGAATTTTTTTTCCATTTGCCAACCATTTGTATTCATATTTTGTAGGACGATTGATGTTAAATCCAAAACCTAAAGCATCTACATAAACAGTGTCTATAACATCTATTTGGGAAGTAACCAATAATGCTTGAAAAGTACCAAAAGGAGTGGTAATATCTCCCCAACCATTTACGTTATTTTGTCGAGTTCCTGTTTGTCCGTAATAAGCCAATGATGGGATAGGTAAACCAAATTTAAAATTGCTTGTATCCATGTTTCCATAATGCATTGGAAATTTATAAATCACATCTTGCTGCGTATAAAAAAATGGAATAGGAGCACCATTAAATGTGTAACCTGCTCCAACTTGTCGATAACTGGTAGTAGATTCTCTTAAAAAATCGTATGCATCAGTGAGTTGAATCCCCGGTATTGGTAAAGTTGTTAATGCATAATTATCTCTACCATATGAACAATTTAAAGGACTGAACAATAAATTAAAAGGGGAAGTGAATGTAGTTGGTGAATCATACTTATCATAACGCTGAATAGTTGGCACCAATGCTGAATAATCCCAGTTCATATTTGTTCCAATAGCAATGGGTAATGATACACCGGCCAAATCAGCAGTACTAAGAACAATGCTATCATTTGCATTAGGCATATCTGCACTTGTAACAGTTATTTGAGCATTCGCATGAATACAAGCAAATAATCCGGAAATAAAAAGTATCTTTTTAAACATGATAAAATGAATTTTAATATGTAAATATCTAAAATTAATTGATTTATACTACAGAAAACTGATTTATAGAAAAAATTGAGTACAATATTTCATAAAAATTAGCGTATTTTTGAACTACCCTAAATATATAAAAACATGAAAAACTCAACCTTATTTAATCTTTCCATCATTGGATTGATTTTGTGCAGTGCACTATTTTCATCATGTAAAAAAGACAAAGATGAAGAGCCTACTCCTACTCCACCAACTGTTCCATTTACAGCATGTTCACCTGACACAGTTTATAATGCAGGAACAACAACAGGTCCTAAATTAATTTTTAAATTCAAATTCGATAGTACACAAGTACGATTAGATAACTTTGGTAACCCTTCAACTGTTGGTGCTGGAAATGCTGCTCAATCGCCACGATTTAACTTTATGAGCCAGCATTACATTGAACTAGCGGGTGATTTTGATGCTTTAGGAGCTGGAAAAGTTCTTTACATGGGAACACAAACCACTGCAAGTGGTGCTACTGCTATTGATTATTGTGCTAGCACAATGACAAGAGAAAATGTAGTGTTTTTCTCAAAACCTTTAAGTCAAATTACACCCGGCTCATACAAATGGCTAAGAGTTTCATTGGCTTACCAAAACTATGATATTACCTACAAATCACAGTATATACCGGGAAATAACCTTGGTTCTGGAACATTAGCTTCTTTCATAGGATTTAAAACATAC
>JAEUTT010000196.1 GCA_016787165.1 Bacteroidia bacterium
CAGATGTTTTAAAAACTGTAGAGCATTTTCAAAATCAGTTTATTATCCAAAAAGAGCAGTTGGATATATTGAACCATCATGTGAATGAACACGAACAATGGTTAGCAAAGTATGCAAAAGAAAACCCTGTTGCAATAGATAAAAAGTTATTTGCTGATCATATTGAAATTAATGATAAAGTAGAAACATTTAAAAAGATATATGCTGAGTTGAAAGTCGAGTTTAACAAGTTTGTCGCAACTTGGCTATAGTTTAGTGAGTGCTTAAAATTGTAAAGCCTGTTATTTTTATAACAGGCTTTATTTATCTAGGATATTCAACCCTAACATGATAAATATTCATGATTTTTTTTTTGAATATTTTTTTTAAAAGATTAATGTCTTTAAATGTGATATCAGAATTCATAAATTGATTTTGTTCAATTTGTTTATTGATAATGCTATCCACTAAATTGTCGATACTTTCTGCATCATATTTTTTTAAACTTCTTGAGGCTGCTTCCACCGAATCTGCCATCATTAGTACTGCCGTTTCTTTAGAAAATGGAATAGGGCCAGGGTAATGAAATTTTGATTCGTCTATTTTTTCATTTGGATACGCATTTTGAAAAGAACGATAAAAATAAGCTGTAATGGTGGTGCCGTGATGCGTTCTTATAAAATCGATAATTTGTTCCGGTAGGTTATTTTTTTTAGCGATTTCTATTCCTTGAATAACATGTCCAATAATAATAGATGCACTCTCATCATAGTTTAAATCTTCGTGAGGGTTTATTCCATTTGCTTGATTTTCTATAAAGTACATTGGCATATTCATTTTTCCTATATCATGATATAGCGACCCTGCTCTTACTAAAAGAGCATTTCCTCCAATTGCGTGAATTGCTTCTTCTGCAATATTTGCAACTTGTAAACTATGTTGAAATGTACCAGGTGCTTTTGATGCGAGCTCTCTTAGCACTTTCCCATTTGTGTCAGAAAGTTCCAATAATGAAACATCTGAAATAAATCCAAATATTTTTTCAAAAACAAAAATTAAAGGATAAGAAAATAGTGTTAAAAGTGCACTTATTCCAAACCATGCGAAATCGTACATCGAAATAACATTGTTTCCTCCTTCTTGTATAATGGTAATACCAAAATAAGTTAAACAGTAAGTAGTAAAAATCAAACTTGCCGAAATAAATATTTGCGACCTATTACGCATATTCACAATGCTGAAAATTGCAACGATACCTGTCAGTAGTTGAATAAAAGCGAATTCAAATCTATTGGGTGCAATAAATGAAATTAGCAATACTGTAATTAAATGAACAAATAAAGCAATGCGCGTGTCATAAAAGGCTCTAATAACAATTGGAAGCACACAAAATGGAAGTAGGTATATACTGAATGATTCCGATTTTAATGAGGTGCTTGCCATTAATAACTGAAGAACGATTAATATTAAAATAAAAATTATTTTTTTATTATCAATAAATATGTCAAGCCTAAAGAAATATAGGAAAATAAGTAAAACAGAAAAGCTAATAATGGTTACAATTGTTTGACCTAACAGTATGTAGTAATAACCTTTATTACCACCTGTTTGATTTTGATATTCAAATTCTAACGATTCTAAAATTTGAAATTTATTTTGGTCAACAATTTCACCCTTTGAAATTATTTTTTGATTTTTTAAAATAACATCTCTTGTTGGTGCGATGTTTTCAATTAATTGCTGAGTAACTTTTTCGTTTATGTTTTTATTAAATACAACAGTGTGTGTAATCGTATTTTCTAGTAATGGAAGTACAAATGTTTTATCAATTTGATTTTTGTGTTCCTCTGTTTGCGAATTGATGAATTGAAATGCAGATTTTACAGTGTAAAATTTATTTAACTCTTTTTCTTCAGCTACATTGTTTTTTAACACATATACAGAATAATCAATCTTTTTATTTAACAAAAGATCAATATTTTCTATTATTCCTTTTGATTGAATAGAATCTAAAATATTGTTCGCATATTTTAAAGTTTGTTTTTTTAACTTATTACTTTTGTTGTTATCCCAAGTGGATTCAAAGTTTGTATTAAATTGAGTTCTTTTGAACTTAAAAAGGGAATCGCTTATTATAAAGTAAGGTTTCGAATTTTTTAAAATTTCCGCTTTTTCTTTAGCAATTTCCGATGCGCTTTTCTTTATTGCAAAATCAAAAGGTGCAATTAAATCATCGTAGCTCCATGGTTTACCTTTTAAATTTTGATATTCATATTTAAGTTTTTCTTGTTTCGGAAGAATATATACAATGGCACAAATTGTTAAAATGAATAATATTCCTTTATAAACTTCAGGATGGCTGTGTCTAATTTTGGATACGATTTTGTTCATTTTTGAAGTTTAATAAAAATTATTTTTGCGCTTTTTTTAGTAAATATAGTGCAAGAAAAGTAAAAATAAAATTAGGTATCCATACAGCAATCATTGGTGAAACTAATCCGCTTGCGGCAAATGTGG
>JAEUTT010000197.1 GCA_016787165.1 Bacteroidia bacterium
ACGGTAGGTGAATATTTTAAAAACTTAAAAATGGATCCAAATAAAGGAACCATTGAAATAAATGACCAGCGTTATGTATTAGTGCGTGCTTCAGCCTTGTCGACTGATTTTTTAAATACTATCCAGCAGCTGTATGTTGATAGGGGAGAAGATGAAGCTTTTTCAATTGGGAAAAACTTTTTGTTTGATATTGCTCATGTGATAGGAATAAATGATGCAGTTAATTTTCATTCAAAAATGAATTTAACCGATCCAATTTCAAAATTGTCAGCAGGTCCGGTTCATTTTGCATACTCCGGTTGGGCTTATGTTGATATATTACCCGAAAGCAATCCAACTCCTGATGAAAATTTTTATTTGCTTTATAATCATCCTTTTTCTTTTGAAGCTGATTCATGGATTCGTTCTGCTAAAAAATCAAATGCTGCAGTTTGTATCATGAATGCGGGTTATTCATCGGGATGGTGTGAGCAAAGCTTTGGAATTCCATTAACAGCGGTAGAAGTAACTTGTAAAGCAAAGGGAGATGACGCTTGCACCTTCATTATGTCGCCTCCCCATAAAATTAAAGAGCATTTGAGAAAATTTGAATCAGATTCTTCTTTGATAAACAAAAAAATAAGTTACGATATCCCTACTTTTTTTGAGCGTAAAAAAGTAGAAGAAGAAATGAAAAATGCACGCGTAAAAGCGGAAGAGTCTGATAAAGCAAAAACACAATTTTTAGCCAATGTAAGTCATGAAATCCGTACACCCATGAATTCAATTATTGGTTATGTGGATTTAATGCTTCAAGATAATGTTTCGGCTCAGCACCGTAGCTATCTTGAAACATTAAAAGAAAGTGGTAGCTTATTGTTGAATATAATTGGTGATATACTTGACCTGTCTAAAATTGAAGCAGGGCAATTAGTAATTGAAAAAAGTACAAGCTCTATTCATCAGTTATTTGAAAATGTTCGAAAAATTGCAACCGGAATAATACAAGCAAGCGAAACTGATGTTCAATTTGTACTTCATATTGATAAAAAAATAAACGATAATATAGTTATAGATGCAACTCGTTTGCAACAAGTGTTAAATAACTTAGTGAGCAATGCAATTAAGTTTACTCAAAAAGGAAGTGTTGAAATGGGCGTTTCTTTAATTAAAAACAATATTCTTCAATTTTATGTTAAAGATTCTGGGATAGGAATAGCATCCAAAGATTTTGAAAAAATATTTAAAATGTTTGGACAAGCAGATGCTTCTACTACGCGTAAATATGGTGGAAGTGGCTTAGGTTTAACTATTTCTAAAAAAATTGTTGAACTAATGGAAGGATCTATTTGGGTTGAATCAGAAATAGGAAAAGGGGCAACATTTTTATTTACCTTGCCTTATGAACCAACCAAAGAAAATGTTCAATCAAATGATACTCATTCAAATGTTGTTGAAGGGAAAAAAGTATTATTGTTAGTAGAAGATAATTTGATTAATCAGCGATTGACAAAATTAATATTAGAAAAAAATAATTATTCTGTAATAACTGCTTCTAACGGACAAGAAGCTGTTGATTTATTTAAAAAAAATAAAGCAATTGAATTGATTATCATGGATATTCAAATGCCTGTTTTAGATGGTCTTTTAGCAACTAAAATGATTCGAGAAATAGAGTTGGAGCAATCTGCTAAAAGAATTCCGATTATCGCTTTAACTGCTCACGCTATGAAAGGTGATAAGGAAAGATGCATTGAAGCAGGATGCGATAGCTATCTTTCGAAACCGATAATGATAGAACTTTTAATAAATACTATTCAAACGTTTGTTAAATAAATTCAAGTAAATTTTCTGAATTGTATTTAAGTTGATTGTTATCAAGCATCCATTGAATGGTTTTGATGATTTTCTCTTCCGAACTTTCTGTAATAGCGTCTACTAGCTCTTTTAATTGCAGTGGATGAACGGATAATAGCTGTTTTACTTGATCTGCTATTTTAGTAAATTCATCAGTACTTAGTGTACGTTTGTTTTCTTCTAAACAGATATCACATTGATTACATTTATAAACATTAGACTCACCAAAGTAATTTAATAGTATTTGACTTCTACATGTATGATTACTTTCGGCATAATGAACAACCGATTTCATTCTAGCAATGGCTTTTGTTTTTAAAAACTCGAAATTTTCTTTTGAAAGCGATAAGTTTTTAGCATCCACTCGTGGCATTTCAAATGTAAGTAATGGAAGTTCTGTTTGTGGAGCATAGGTAAGAACATTTAATTGTTGTAAATAATTTAGTCGTTTTACAATTTCATCTTTACTAGTGTTCATTTTTTTTGCCAAATCAAATTCATTGATTTTTACAAAATCATCAAATAAACCAGAGTATGAGCGTAATAATAATTTGATGAAAGTGTCAAATGTTTTATTGGTTATTTGAAATTTATAAATTTCTTCTCTGTTAAGCTCCAACTTTATTCTTGATGGGTGATAAATAGCATCTGTTAGTGAAATGTATCCTTCGCGTTCGATAAATTTTAAGCAATTGAATGTAGTTATTGCTTGTAAATTATAGGTATCACAAAAAATAGAAATATCAAAATTGTGTGTAATACCCATTCCAGAACCTATTGCCAGTTGGTAGTAATTAGCCAAGGCTTGATAGGTTGATCTTATTTCATCTATACTAGGAAAGCCAAGTTCAATGTTTCTTTGAAGTTCTATTTTGTCAGCATTATTATATAATAATATGGCAAATGCTTTTTGCTCATCTCTTCCAGCTCTTCCAGCTTCTTGAAAATAGGCTTCTAAAGAATCAGGCAAGTCCAAGTGTACCACAAAACGAACATCTGGTTTGTCGATTCCCATTCCAAATGCATTTGTGCAAACAACCACTCGTGTTTTATTTTGAATCCAATTGTTTTGTTTTTGATCACGTATTTTTGAATCTAATCCCGCATGATAAAAATCGGCCGAAATCTGTCCCGCTTGTCTAGCAGACAGGTTGCTTTTTAGATAAGAAGCTATTTCTTGTGTCTTTTTTCTATTTCTAACATAAACAATTCCACTTCCTTTTACATTATTGATGATTTTAATTAAACGTGGAAGTTTGTCTTCTTCATTTAATACCACATAAGCTAAATTTTTTCGTTCAAAACTTTTTTGTAAAACATTCTGTTTTTTGAAGCAAAGCTTTTCTTGAATATCTTTTACTACTTCCGGTGTAGCAGTAGCAGTTAAGGCTAAAATAGGAATGTTAGGTAATAACTCTCTAATGTTAGCGAGTTTCAGATAACTAGGTCGGAAGTCGTATCCCCACTGCGAAATACAATGAGATTCATCAATTGCAATCAATGAAATGTTCATTTTTTGCAACCGAACTTTTACAATTTCAGATTCAAGACGTTCGGGTGATAGGTATAAAAATTTAATTTTTCCATGCACACAATTATCCAATGCAATATCTACTTCACGTTTATGCATGGCACTTGTAATGGCAATTGCTTTGATGTTTTTAGAAACAAGATTTTCTAC
>JAEUTT010000206.1 GCA_016787165.1 Bacteroidia bacterium
TTATTAAATAGTGGCAGAATAAAAATTGAAGGTGGAAATTTCAAAGGAAAAAAAATCACTTTTCATGATCCGTGTTATTTAGGAAGAGCGAATGATGTATATGAAGCTCCTCGTTCAGTAATGATAAATTTAGATGCAGAGTTAGTTGAAATGAAACGTAGCCGTGCAAATGGCTTATGTTGTGGTGCAGGTGGAGCACAAATGTTTAAAGAAGCAGAAAAAGGAGATAGAGAAGTAAATGTTGAACGTAGCGAAGAGGCATTGGCTTTAAACCCGGATGTAATTGCTGTAGGTTGTCCTTTTTGTAATACAATGATGACAGATGGTGTAAAACATTTTAATAAAGAAGATAAAGTAAAAGTATTGGATGTAGCAGAGTTAATAGCTCAAGCAAAGGATTTATAATATGAAATCAATTACTACAATGCCAGAAAATGCCCGCGTATGGGTTTATCAAAGTAACAGAATACTTACAGAAGCGGAAATCACTACAATAAAAAAAGCAGCTGAACTATTTATTGTCGATTGGTCGGCACATGGCGCTACACTCAAAGCTAGCTTTGATATACTACACAATTTGTTTATTGTAATTGCTGTAGATGAACAACAAGCAATGGCAAGTGGATGTAGCATTGACAAATCGGTACACTTTATAAAAGAATTAGAGCTGAAATTAAATTTAAATTTTTTCGACCGATTAAGAGTTGCATACATTCAACAAGAAGAAATAAAAATTTGTCACCTTTCTACATTCGAGGAGCTTGCAAAGAATAATATGGTGAATGAAGAAACCATTGTATTTAATAATATGGTAACTACCAAACGAGCATTTAACCATGAGTGGGAAGTCCCTCTAAAAAACAGTTGGCAATCTAAAATACTATCTTAAGCGCTACTATTCTTATTGCTTCACACGTTTTCTTACACTTTATTTAATTCAAATGCCTTTTCATTTCTACCAAAGGTAAAAATCTCAATAAAAATTGAAAATAGGCTCTTAAGAAGTTTATTTTTTGAAGTCAATCAAAAAATAAAATTATATTTGTGCCATCAAAATACACATGGCTAAAAAATTACATATCATTATTTTTAATTTTTATTGGTTCTGTCCTATGAACCGAATTAGCCTGTATATGCCTATTCGCAACGCTAATCGCATGACGATTATTCGCAAATAAGCACAATTTCAAACAACACATTTCCTTTTTTATTTATTTTTTTAACGGTTGAAAAACCAATTAACACATTTTATTATGTCATTAGTTACCGACAGTATACTCGAAAAACTGAATAGTTTAATAGTAATAGTTAATCAACTAGGCGAAGTTGAATATGTGAGCCCTTCGGCAAAACGCATTTTAGGCTTTGAACCCGAGCAATTGTTAGGCGAAGGATGGTGGAATTTAACTCGAGATGATGCAAATGAACGAGCAGACATTAAAGCTATTGCATTACAACAACTTAAACAAGATTCATTGTTAATGACTTTGCCTTACGAAAGAGTATTAAAAACAGCTTCGGGAGCAGAGCGTTGGATATTATGGAATACGAGCAAAGGAGCAGAAGACACCTTGGTAGGCATCGGACATGATATTACTGATAGAAAAAAAGCAGAATTGGAACTGTTAGAAAAAAACAAATCGTTAATTCAGCATAATAAAGATATGCTCGATAGTATACAATATGCCAGCAGAATACAAGAAGCAATACTGCCCGATGTAAACAAAATAAAAAATGTGTTTAACGATGCTTTTGTTTTATTTCAGCCAAAAGATGTGGTGAGTGGCGACTACTACTTTTTTTATCAGCGAAATAACAAAGCATTTGTTGCAGCTGTTGATTGCACCGGGCATGGCGTTCCAGGAGCATTAATGTCAATCATTGCAAATGGAATATTAAAAGAAGTAATCATCAAAAAAGGGATTGAAGAACCTTCTGAAATTTTATATGCTTTAGATGAAGAATTATTTATTGCATTAAACAAACAAAATTCCGAAACAATTACAAATGATGGAATGGATGTGGCAATGGCTGTATTTGACCTTGAAAAACAAACATTTTCGTATGCAGGTGCTTTCCGACCAATGTTAATGGTTAGAAATGGAACAATCATAGAAGTAGAAGCCAACCGCTTTCCGATAGGATTTTATGGTGATACTCACAAAGTATTTACCTCACATACAGTAGAGTTGTTACCGGATGATACTCTTTATTTTTTCACAGATGGTTATTGCGACCAATTTGGTGGTGAAAATAAAAAAAAGTTTAACCGTCAACGATTTAAAGAATTATTATTAAGTATGCAAACAATGCAAATGCAAGAGCAAGAATCATTTTTGCAATATGCGTATTTAAATTGGAAACAAGAAGAGCCACAAGTAGATGATGTATTAGTAATGGGAATAAAATGGTGAGAAGATTGCGAAAATGAAAATTAAAGCAAATGCATGAGGGGAATGAAAAAAGGGAGGCAAAAGCCTCCCTTTGTGATCCCGCTGGGATTCGAACTTTTAATCACAAAGCCTATATTTATTGCTTTTTTTTATCTATATCACATTTGATGGGCGAAACATTTCTCCTACAAATACCAATGCAAGGTACATTTTTTTTTAATAATTGGTTCAATTTACAAAGTAAAAAAATATGATTTTTTTTATTGAAAAAATATCGTTGTTTTAAACTGCTGATACTATTTGGCTATGCAGTTGATTAATTTTATCAATAAATTGCAGTATTTCTATACTTGTTTTTTCTCCTACGTTGGTTAGTTTAATTTGTGAAAAATCTTTTCCAATTATATACTTTTCAATTTGTTCTTTTGTGAAAGTGTTATCTAAATATTGTGTTAAAGCATTTTGAGCACGAATGCCTAAATGTTTTCTGAATTGTTGGTTAAATTTGGTTTCAAACTGGTAATCAAAAATAGTATCTGTT
>JAEUTT010000207.1 GCA_016787165.1 Bacteroidia bacterium
CACTTCCTGTGATTTTTAACCTTACCTGATGAGTTGTTTTGTTAGAGAAAATAGACACACGTTTGATCGAATTTAAAAACGAAACTCTGTCTACTGTAAGCTTATTTGGATTTTGTTTAGGAATTACTGCTTCGTAGTTCGGGTATTTACCATCAATTAAACGACAAACCAAATTTGTATTTTCAAAAGAGAAAAATGCATTGGTTGTATTGTATTCTATTTTAGCAGTACCATTAACGCTTGATAATATATTTTTAAGAAGGTTTAATGGTTTTTTAGGTAAAATAAATGATGATGCTGTTTGCGCTTTTGCATCACTTCTTTTATAGCGAACAAGCTTGTGTGCATCTGTTGCAACAAACGTAATGTTATCGGTAGCTAACTGACAAAAAACACCTGACATTACCGGACGCAATTCATCGTTTCCCGTTGCAAAAATTGTTTTATTAATAGCTGAAGCCAATACACTTGCTTCAATCTCTAATGACGAAGGAGATTCTAAGGCTGGTAATTTAGGGAATTCATCGCCATTATGACCTGTAAGTTTGTATTTACCGTAATCCGAAATAATTTCAATTCCGTATTTTTTATCGTCAATACTAAATGTTAATGGTTGATCAGCAAATGTTTTTAACGTTTCTAATAATAATTTAGCAGGAACAGCAATATTACCTGAATCTTTTGATTCAATAGCGATAATGGTAGACATCGTTGTTTCTAAATCTGAAGCTGAAATTTTCAGTTGATTTTTGTCAATTTCAAACAAAAAATTGTCTAAAATAGGCAATGCATTATTGCTATTTAAAACGCCACTAATGGCTTGTAACTGTTTTAACAAAGATGTACTGGAAACAATAAATTTCATATCAGATAAATTAGATGGTTATTTTGTTTTTAACAGAACAAATATAAGCTATTTAAACAAAAACTATTCGGCTAAAAAAAATTGTTTCAACCGACTTTTTAACAATCGAAAACACATTAAAAACAGTGAAATAATCTATTTTTCAACGAAAAACGAGTATCTGTATTAACAAACCGAAAAAAACAACAAACAAGAGTAGGTTTATTCCAACAAAAATAAAAGCATGTTTATTTACGACCTTATTTTTTTCAAAAAGTAATCAGCAGGAGGCATTAATTTGCCAAAAACATAATATTGAACTACTACAAAGTCGCCTTCATTTAGGAGTGCATTCATTCTTTCGGGATCATATTCCATTAATTTACCATCCACATCCAGCTGATCTTTCTTTGGTTTACGAGGGAAAAATTTTGTAACATTCACTTTCCCACTTTCATCCGTTATGGTTAAAATGTTAATTGGCTTAGATGCTAAAGCGGAATCTATTTCGTTTTTTTTCATCATCACATCCATTGTTTCAAAATGAATATTTTGGAAATACGACAAATATTGTTTTACCGCAACGGTATCAAAATTTGAATATTCCTTTCCGTTTGATAATTGTTTGATAACATAATCATTATTACCCTTTATGATTAATTCATAACCATGCTCTGGTGTGTAAGGTACTTCTAGCTTAATTGATTTTATTTTATCAGGAACATAACTATAAACCGTTCTGTCTCTCCAGTCGCTTTCCTTTGTAAAATAACGAGTAGTTAAATACCCTTCAAACCCTGGTATATATGTTACAAAAGGTTTTGCTGATGTTTGCATTGTTTTCGTATCAATCAAAATCATATATGTTCCTGTTTGATCAGCCGTTTCTGTTCCCACATAATACGCTTTAGTAAGTTCTCCATTTTGAAATATTTCACATTTAACAGCCTTTGCAGCCAAGCGTTTAATTACATTATCCTGAGCTACTTTTCCTACAGGTTCTTTAATATCAATTCGTTTCATTGTCATTAATAGCATATTAATGGCATCCATCCGAGCATTGTATTTTTCATTTACTGTCCATATACCACTAGGCTGACGTTCTAATTTCACTTGATTTCCATCTTTATCTGCTAAAAATATTTTAGTTACTGAAGCAGTATCTGCAACAGCAAAATCGCGCAAAGTTTCTTTGATAGTTCCTTTTTTATTATTGTAAATAAACCATGCTGCCAATAAAGCCAATACAATTACAATGATTAAGCCTATTTTATTTTTTTTCATCTTTAAATTTTTCTAATGAGTATATTTTCTTT
>JAEUTT010000215.1 GCA_016787165.1 Bacteroidia bacterium
ATTGAAAACCCAATGAATGGTGTTTATATTATAAAAACAGATTTTCCGAAAGAACTAAAAAAAAATAATGGATAAACTACACTTTTTACAAAACGAATTTCCAACATTAGTTGCAAAACTAAAAGCAGATACAAAAGGCTCTTGGGGAGTATTAAATGCCCAACAAATGGTAGAACACATGAGTGATTCCATCAGCTTTGCAACAGGAAAAAACAATCAAGCACTTATTTCTCCTGCCGGAAAAGTGGATGCATTTAAATCATTTGCTATGAGCGATAAGGAGTTTAAGCCCAACACACCTAATTCTTTAATGTCTGAAATTCCTGCTCCTGCAAAACACAATAACATGGAAGCATCCATTGATGAATTAAAAACAACTATCAACGATTTTGTAAATTATTTTGAAAGTAATAAAGGAGCAACACTTACCAATCCATTTTTTGGAAATCTTAATTTTGAAGAGTGGACTCACCTACTACACAAACATGCTGTACATCATTGCAAACAATTTGGTTTGTTGTAGGTTATACTTATTTTTTTTTATAACTATTAATTAAAAGCACGCACTCTTTGTGGTCTATTTCTTGGCTTGATTTAGGAATGCTGTATTTAAAATAATAAAAACCAGGTTTGTTTATTTCATACAATTGCTGTGTAATACTACCACCTATTGTCATTTCTTTCATCAATAGCTCTTCACTTGATTCGACTGTTTTTTTGTAAATAATTTGCAAAGAAACTTCTTCTTCAAAACCTGATGTTGCAAGAATCAATTGATAATGCTGACCTTTTAGGGCAATAAATTCTGATTTTACTAATTTATTGGTTTGAGAAAAATTAAGATTGGTAACAGAAAAACCATCAAAAATATAAGGAGAAACAATTTGAGCTTTATTGTTCTTTACTAACTCTGCAATTTTACATTGAGCTGCAAGAAATTGAATAGAAAAGGTAAGTAATAAAAGAAGAAACATTTTTTTCATACACTCATTTTTTTTACAAATGTATGCAAAAGTATCAATCATTTCTATCGCCTCTATCTACAAAACCTATCAACATCACCACACATGCTTTTTTAGGCTTTCCGGAGAGGCTTGGAGGCAATTCATATTCAATAAAATAATTTCCGGATTTAGGAGGCTCAAACGACCAAAAATTATTGTCAATACCTTGATCATTATCGTACACTTTTTTACGTCCATTTTTTACTCTATTGCTTTTGTCGTAAATATTAAGCGTAACTGCCTCTTCAAACCCTGAAGAGCAAAATACAAGTTTATATTTTTGCCCTTGAAAAGCGGTAAATTGCACTTCTACTTTTTGAGTTTTATCTGTAAATTCAAATTCGCTAATTGCGTAACTATCGTATTTATAAGGCTTAGCTATGTTGCCTTTTGCTTTTTTCACAACCTCTTTAACTTTGCATTGTGCAAATGAAAAATGGTTAGCACAAACAAATGTACTAACCATTATTACTATACTGAATATCCTTTTTTTCATACAAAATAGACTTTTCTTGTTATACGAAAAAACACCATAAAAGTTACCGGTTATTTATATCCTACCATAAATGCAACACAACCTGATAATTTTTGTGTTGGACTTGCTGTACTATCAGCAGGAACAGAATAATCAATAAACATTTTACGTAAACGAGGTGCATCAAACACAAATTCTGTTTCACCACCTGGCTTCACATCTTTTACTGTGTATACAGCTTCACGTTTTTTTGATTCTTTATCTTTTGTATAAATATTAATATCAATTGGTTTTGGCAAACCAGAGGTATTAAATACTACACGGTATTTTTCACCAACAAACACAGGAACTTCTACCTCTAAATCTTGTGCTTTTTTAGTAAAATTTATTTTTGTGAATTTTTGGCTATCGTATTTAAACGGTTCTAATTTCTTTTTGCAACTTGTTGTAATTGCTTTTTTATCGCAATTGTCTTGTGTTTGAATGGTTGTAAAACCAAACACTGCAACCAAAACAATTGAACTTAAATAAACTATTTTTTTCATAACTATAAAATTTTATTGGGGCGTTTTAAATACTAATTATCCGTTAATAAATTTATTTCTAATCTCTTCAATTTTTTTTGTCAATTGAACTACTTCTTCATCACTTAAATTTATTTCAGCATTTGCATCTTCTTCATTAAATGCTTTTACTGAAGCTAACTCGGCATACACTGCTTGAATTGCTTCCATATCAGTTACTAAAGTAGAAATTGATGCATCTCTTTTCACATCGGCCTTTAAAGCATTAACAATACTTTTTAAAATAGTCATTTGTTCCGACAATTTATTATTCAATTCTTTGTCTTTTGCTTTTTCATACGCTTTTGAACCAACGTACATACTTTCTACCCAAGCACCTGCAAATACAATTGATGTTATTTCTTGTTGTTCGTTTTCATCAAGATACATATCTGTTACCATTTGAAGTTCAGCAATGATGTATGCTAATGAATCTTCGTTGCTTAAGTTTTTTTCAAAACGTGCTGATAAATTACCTTGATCAAACACCGAACCTATTCCTAAATTATCAGCCAATTGTCTACATAATTTCATGTAGTTCATTGCTTGTTGGCTTTGCTTATTTAATACTGTATAAGATAAATCAGCACTATACACACCTAGATTAATAGCTTTGCTTAATTTAGTGGTGTATTTAGTAATGTCTTTTTGTGTGCTTGTTATTCCATCTTTATATTTTAATCCTGATTTTTTAAAGATGGATGCAATTTGAAGTGGTGAAGGTAAATTGTATGACACCTCATCTGATTCTTCAACCACAACAGCATCTTCTGTTGCAACAACTTCTTCTTCTTTTGGTGTTTCGCTACCACATGAAATGAATAGCATACTTGAAGCAATCAACATTGCTCCTTTTCTTACAAGTGTTTTTTTGTTTAGTAACATGGTTTTATTGGGATAGTTGGTTATTTTACTTAGTTTTCAAGTGCTAAACTACAAAAAAATATGAATTGACAAAGTATGGAATTAATAATTTCTTACTAATTCATTTTATTTGACTAATTGTATTTTGTTGTTATTAATTACTCCTAGTGCCTTTCCTTTAAATTTTTGACCAATAAAAGGACTGTTTTTTGATTTTGACACAACCTTCTTTGCATCATATTCCCAATCCATTGAAGGGTCAAATAGTGTAATGTTTGCTAACTCTCCTTCTTTTATCACAACAGCGCTTACACCTAAAATAGCTCTTGGTTGATGAGTCATAGCATTTACCACTTGTTCCAACGAAAGATTTTTCAGTTTTGTATTTAACATTGCAAATGAGGTTTCAAGACTTATCATCCCATTTGATGCCATATCAAATTCAATGTCTTTTGACTCAATATCTTGAGGACGGTGATCTGATGTTATTGCATCAATAACTCCATCTGCTATTCCTTTTCTTAGAGCATCTATGTCTGTTTTTGTTCTTAAAGGCGGATTTAATTTATAATTACTATCAAAATCATTCAGCAAAGAATCTTCAAGCACCAAATTATAACTATTTACAGATGCTGTTACTTTTATTTTTTTAGCTTTTGCTTGTTTGATTAAATCCACCGATTTTTGAGTTGAAATATTCATCAAATGAATGGGTGCATCGCAATATTCTGATAAAAAAACATTTCTAGCAACCATTAATTCTTCTGCTAAAGCAGGAATTCCTTTTAACCCCAATTTTGTGGATGTTATTCCTTCATTCATTTGTCCATCTACCGAAACTGATTTATCATCGCAATGTGTTAAAATTAATGAGTTGAAATTTTTAGAATACAATAGTGCTCGCATTAACAATCCTGCATTGGCTACACTTTTTTTATCATCATAAAAAGCAATTGCACCAGCAAGCTTCATGTCATACATTTCCGACAGTTCTTTGCCTTCTAAATTAGCTGATACAGTTCCAACAGGGTGCACTTTTACTATTGCATCTTTTGTATTGTTTAAAATATACTGAACCTGTGCTTTTGTATGAATTGGAGGATTAGTAGATGGTACTACTGCTACTTCGGTAAATCCACCATTGATAGCTGCATTTATACCTGTTTTTAAATCTTCCTTGTGCTCAAATCCAGGGTCACAAAAATTAGCTTGCATCTCAAACCAGCCCGGTGATAAATGTAAATTCTTGAACTCTACTTCCTTTACATTTTTGGTATTTGATAATTTTGATTTAATGGATGTAATAATTCCATTTTCAATTAAAATATCCACTTTTTTACCGTTGTAAGGTGATTTTGAATCAATAACCGTTGCTTGCTTAATAAGTATATTCATATTTTTATCCTTTGATGTATCGTAATAATAGTATCTCTATCGCAATAAACAATAATGCTAAAATAATGCAAAATTTCCAAAGTTTGGTCCCATAATCATATTCAGCAATGATGTTTTTCAAACTTTTTTCGGTATTTTCAATTACAGTATAGTTTAAATAACTTGCCGTTTCTATTGTAGCCATCAGCTCCGATTCGGTTAAGCATCTTAAATCCGATTCCAACCTATTAAAATTAAAACTTAGTCCTGCAATAATATCTTTTCCAGATTTCACATTAAAATTATCCGCTTGTGATACTTGATTATGCACATTCATGTGAATTTTATACTCAGCAACTTTTGTTTCGGGTATCACTTCTATTGCATTATTCACACTCACTATTTTTAATACCGACTCAGTTACTCCATTGTTTTTGAATTCAATCAACTCATCTTTACCTATAGTGTAATATAGCGAATTGGCAGTTTGACTATTGAGCGCAATTTTAAATAGTGTAGGAACAAATAAAGCATGTTTTGAAAAATTACCAAATGATTCATCTAAGCTAATCGAGCAAAAATAAACACTTCCCTTTTTATAGTTCTGCTTGGTTAAAAATGGACTTCCATTTTGAAGTGTAAGTATATTCTCTGCATTTGATTGCGATTTATTCATCAAACGATAATGCCTATGAACAATTGGTAAATCTAAATTAGTAGCGGTGAATGTTTTTTTATCAAACACATCTTTATAAATAGGATGTTCTAAATTTATTTTTTCAACTTTTGTTTTAGCAGTATCTAAAACCTCTATTGTATTCATCATAAAAGCAGATAAAAAAGTATTGTATGAACTTATATCTGCGTTTTTATCTGGAAACACCAACACGCTCCCTCCTCTTTCGACAAACTTAACAAGCTCCTGTGTTAAGCCCGATGAAACGGTTTTTATGTCGTTTAACACAATCAAATGATTTAAAGAAAGGGATGAATAATCTATTTGTGTTTCTGTTACTGATTTATAAACAAACAAACTATCAGTAAAGAATAATTTTGAAAGATATGCTTGGTTTACTTCTGCATCTT
The DNA here is from genome assembly GCA_016787165.1 of Bacteroidia bacterium. Lineage (GTDB taxonomy): Bacteria > Bacteroidota > Bacteroidia > 2-12-FULL-35-15 > 2-12-FULL-35-15 > 2-12-FULL-35-15. The sequence goes on from JAEUTT010000215.1 coordinate 5,367, forward strand.
TAGAATTTACAGACAATACAGTAATGTATTTAGTGACATCAAATGTAAAATAAAATGAATCGTCAAAAGTAACAGGGTAATCATTTAACTGAACTTTACAATGCTGAATACCACTTTCTTTTGACACAAAACTCAAAATAATTTCTGTTTCCGAATTTTTATCTACGCTAAAACTTGACGGTGTTTTTTGTTGATTGTTGATGTATAATTTAATCGCATTATTTTCAATTACATTTTCAGAATTATTGACAATTTTCACATGTAACTTTTCTACTTGATTAATTTGTCGGATAGGAGACTCAAACCAACAAGAATCAACATACACATTGCTTTTTTGTGTGGCTAATAACGGCACTAAATTTACTTTTACTGCGGTATCATTTTTTACTTGATTGAAATCAGAAGATGTTTTTTGAAAATCAGAAATGATGTACAAGTTTTTATTCTTTATATCACTCTGTT
>JAEUTT010000229.1 GCA_016787165.1 Bacteroidia bacterium
GGTGTTAGCATTGCCATTGCCCTTCTTACTTTTTTATCAGTAAATATTTTTTTATGCTTAACCCCATCAGGTTTCATATTCATAGCCATGTAACCATAGTTGTAGGTATCGGTAAAACGAGAATTATAATTGGCATTAAAATTCGCATCTGCTTGTAAATCCAACAACGTTTTAGTAGACAAATAAGTTGAAGCGTCCAATGTTTGAGATTTAAATTCAAGCATTTGAGAATTCATATCCTTATTAATTTTAAAAATAATTTTATCAGGATAAGATGTTTCATACATATTGGTCGATCCTTTTGACCAATGGTTTTCTTTTCTAACTAAAGTAATGCTTTGTCCTGCATCCCATTTTTCAACTTTATACTGACCAGCACCTTTCATAAAAGCAACATCTCGGCTGTATTTTGGATTATTGAACTCTGTAGCCCAATCATTCAAATCTTTTTGTGTATCAGCTCTAAAATTTTTATCATCAAATTGAGCCAAAGTATATTTTGCTAGTACATTGTTTTTATCAAAAAAACTACGTTGCATAATTGGATAATCAGAAAGGAAAGTAATGTTTTGTATGTATTTACTTTTCATCACTAAAGTAAATTCATTCGGATTGGAAGGGTTTATTTTAATATCAACCAAGTTTTCCAAATAAGGCTTTGCATGTGGATTGTTGGTAAGCGGACATTTATTGGCTTTAAACGTAAAAAGCACATCTTCCATGCTCAAGGGCTTGCCGTCATCAAATGTAATGTCGGTACGTAATTCATAAGTGTATTCTAAGCCATTTTCCGAAATTTTAGGCATTGATTTAATTGCTATCGGACGAACTGTTAAAGTTTGAAAATCAACTCCTATCAAATATACTTGTGTATATCCATAAATTTCTGTTCGCGCTGCCGAAGTACCATTTGTAGGGTGCATATCGTCCGGTTCTCCAATATCGTGATAAACTAAAACGTTTTCTTTGCTCCAACTTGGTAAAAAGTCGGTTGCATCATCTATTTTAATATACTTTACTTCATGCGCACTTATATTTTTATTGTCAGCATTATCCATTTTCTGACTTGAAGAAGAATCACCACCACAGCTTAATAATGAAAAAATTAAAATTGAAAAAATTGAAATTTTTGAGCTCGTTTTAATAATTGATAACATAGATTAAGTCATTTATTTTTGATGTACAAATATACTATTCGGCTTCAATAAATCCCATATTTTGTGATAATATTTAGAAATAAAAGGATGAACGGAAAAAATTAACATTTTTTATGCTTCCAACACAAAATACAGCATTGTTTTTGTCCGTTACTTTACTTAAAAATAAAACATGAAAAAACTACTTCTCCTTTTTATTATTAGCCTATTTTCATCAATACACATTGATGCTCAAACAAATTTTGAAGAAAAGCTATCAAATGCAGCTATAGAATTAACAAACGATAAAGTGGTTTACGATCCCACCTATTTCAATATTTCATACCCTAATGGTGATGTTCCTAAAGATAAAGGCGTATGTACTGATGTAATAATTAGAGCATACCGAAAACTTGGAATTGATTTACAAAAAGAAGTACACGAAGATATGGCTCAGCATTTTGCAAAATATCCCAAAATATGGGGATTAAAAAGTACCGATAAAAACATTGACCATAGAAGAGTTCCTAATTTAATGGTATTTTTTGAACGAAAAGGAGAAAAAAAGACCATATCCACCAATAGCCAAGATTATAATACAGGCGATATTGTATGCTGGAATTTAGGAGGTGGCATCACACATATAGGTATTGTTATTCATAAAAAGTCGGCTGACAACAAGCGGCCTTTAATTGTACACAATATTGGTTCCGGACAAGTAATTGAAGATTGTTTATTTAACTACAAAATAATAGGACACTACAGTTACAAAAAATGATACTGGCATATTCACAATTATTTAATTCCCCTTTAATTACCTACATTTGTAGCCTTAATTTACAAATGCAATGCAACGTTATTTTATTCAATTAGCATACAATGGAACTGCTTATCATGGTTGGCAAATTCAGGAAAACACACCCAATACCATACAGCAAGTTTTAAATGAAAAATTATCGTTGATTCTAAACGAACTCATAACTGTTACAGGTTGTGGCCGAACTGATACAGGAGTTCATGCCAAAGACTTTTATGCACATTTTGATTCAGAAAAAATAGATATTGCAGAAAACGAATTCAAATGGATACACAAACTTAATTCAGTACTACCAAATGATATTGCAGCCTTTAAAATATTTAAAGTAAAAAATGATGCGAATGCCCGTTTTGATGCTATTAGTAGAACTTATGACTATGTAAATTGTACAAGCAAAAACCCCTTTTTAATTGATACCGCTTACTTTATTAAATCAGAGCCTGACATTGAGAAAATGAACAATGCTTGCAAAGTATTGTTTGAATATATTGACTTTAGCTGTTTTTCAAAAAGCAACACTCAAACGTTTACAAACAATTGTAAAATTTTGGAAGCACATTGGAAAAAAGAAAATAATTTACTTGTTTTTACAATTTCTGCCGATCGCTTTTTAAGAAATATGGTAAGAGCTATAGTTGGAACGTTGCTAGAAATTGGTGAAAACAAAATAACAATAGAAGAACTCAAAGAAATCATTGAAAGCAAAAACCGTTCTAATGCAGGATTTTCAGTTCCTGCGGGTGGTTTGTTTCTAACAAAAATTCAATATCCTGAAGCGACTTTAAAATCGTACAACAATTAATGAACACAAAAGATAAAAAAAGTGCTGGCAAAGCTGTTGATTTTAAGATTTTAAAACGGATTTTTTCGTATGCCATACCTCATAAAACAAACCTTAGTTTAGCCATTACTACAACTTTAACATTATCTGTCATTGCAATTATTCGTCCTTTAATTGTTAAACATACCCTTGATAATTACATTGCAATACCTGATTTAAAAATGCTTTTTTTAATGACTATATTAATGATTACTTCATTGATTATTGAAGCATTATTACAATTTTCTGACTCTTACCTGACAAACAAATTAGGACAAAGCATTATTAAAGATTTACGCATCAAAGTATATGAACACATTTTAAATTTTCGCTTAAAACACTACGACAAAACGCCTATTGGCACACTCGTTACAAGAGCAGTTTCCGACATAGAAGTAATTGCCAATATTTTTTCGGAAGGCTTAATTGTAATTATGGGAGATATTTTAAAAATCATCATCATCATAGCTACTATGATGTTTATTGATTTTAAGTTAACTCTTTTTATTCTCATTCCTATTCCTTTGATGCTTATTGCTACTTATTTATTTAAAAAAGCGGTGGCAGCATCATTCAATGATGTTCGAAC
>JAEUTT010000265.1 GCA_016787165.1 Bacteroidia bacterium
GCCATATTCCTTTCCATCTTGGGTATACTGTAAGTGCTGATACAAATTTCACCATGTTTAGTCCTTCGAGCTCTGGGCGTGTTTATTTACAAATGTGGGCCGACACTAACAATTTTAAAAATGTACAGTTTTCTATTGGTGCTGATCAATTAACTCCCAACTATTCCTTCCGAGGGAAAATGGCCTTCTCTAACATTCAACAACATATAGGTGTATTACAAGAAGATACACTTTACAACAACGGGAACAGAATTGGTATTATTCAAAGCTATGGCGATGTTATGGATGATGTTTATTCAATGGAATTCAATATCATTCCTGATTCTACAGATTACAAATGGCGACTCATCACTACTGGGAACGGTGCTTTTGACTTATGGAATTTTAACATGGTAAATTCCAACTTGCCTTCTGCATCTGTAATGACAGATAGTATTTATTATAAAAAAGGAGACTTGAGCCAAACAATTGTAAGTAGCTTTCAATGTTTAGATGAAGTGATTACGGTGGGAAATTATTACAACAGACGCAGTCATATTAACTACTATGACACACTGGTTACAAATTATACCATTGTTCCCGGTGCAAGAGTAAATTCATCTAGTTCAGGTCCTACACGTGATGGAAGAATTAAACCCGATATTATGGCAACTGGCGACAAAACTATCTCCTGCTTAACACAAGGAATGTTAGCTGATTTTATCACCTACTTACCAGGCGAATTAGCTACATCAAGTGGATTTCATAAATTTGGAGGAGGCACCTCAGCTGCTAGTCCGGTAGTAGCAGGTATCGCTGCTCTTTATCTCGAAAAGAATCCAACTGCTACTGTACAACAACTCAAACAAGCTGTAATAACTTGTGCAAAAGAAGATAATTTTACGGGAATAAATCTGCCAAATAATACTTGGGGCTACGGAAAAGTGGATGCATTTACCACACTAACAGGTTGCATTACTACTTCAATAAACAATGAACAAAGCAACAATGAACACCAACTAATCATTTATCCAAACCCAAGCAATAATGAAGTAAATTTTAACTTAAGTTTTGTTGAATTAAATAGCAATGACAAATTAGAGTTGAACATATACAATACAATTGGAAAAATTGTAAAAAGTATAAAAGCAACCAACACCATTATAACAATAAATAATTTACTTCCAGCAGGAATTTACCATTGTGAATTATTATTGAATGGCAAAAAATATGCTACCGAAAAAATGATAATTTTGTTGCCTGAATAAACATGAAACAAACAGTACGCATTTTAGGAATAAGCTCTCTTTCAATAGGAACATTAGCAACACTCGTTTGCTTTTTTCCTTATGGTATTTTTATTGGATTAATGCTTGGCTTTATTGGCATGATTACTTCAACCATTTATATCTTTTTAGATATGAAACATGAAATAAATACAAAAAAAATAACACCCGGCTTAATCGGAATGTTTTTAAGCTCTGTGCCTGTATTAATTGTGCTTGCTATTACTATTATAAAAAAACTAAGCTAAAAATGGCAATACAATCAACTAATACGGTAAAAAATTATTTATCATTAATAAAATTTAGTCATACCATTTTTGCATTACCATTTGCAATTATTGGTTACTTTTTAGCCATCACTTTTACCGAAAAAACATTTGATTTAAAACTATTCGGGTTAGTTATCTTGTGTATGGTTTTTGCACGAAGTGCAGCAATGGCGTTTAACCGGTTTATTGACAGGGAGATTGATGAACAAAATGAAAGAACTGTAATCAGAGAAATTCCGGCAGGTATCGTGAATGCTAAATCAGCGCTAGTATTTGTAATCATTAATTGTATTTTATTTATTGCCACTACCTATTTTATTAACTCATTGTGTTTTTATTTATCACCAATTGCATTAACAGTTGTTTTAGGCTACAGCTTAACCAAACGATTTACAGCATTGTGTCACCTTATTTTGGGAATAGGCTTGGCATTAGCACCAATAGGAGCTTACCTAGCAGTTACGGGTGAATTTAGCTGGTTGCCTTTATTTTTTTCGTTTGCTGTTTTATTTTGGGTAAGTGGCTTTGATATTATTTATGCATTGCAAGATGAAGAATTTGACAGATCAAAAAAATTAAAATCAATTCCTGTTTTATTTGGAAAAAAAGGTGCACTTCTTTTCTCAACAGTGTTACATATTTTTAGTGCGCTATTTATTATTTATGCCGGCATTCATGCTAATTTTAATGCTTGGTATTGGATCGGTACTACTATTTTTACAGGACTACTCATTTATCAGCATACACTTATAAAGCCAAGCGATTTAAGCAAAGTTAACCTTGCTTTTTTTACTACAAATGGTATAGCAAGTATCGTGTTTGCGATATTTGTTTTGATTGATTTATATATAGGAAGTGTTTGTTAATTAAAAGCCAAAACTAACACCAACTCTTATAATAGGATTTGTATAAGGTGTATAAGCCGACTCTGTAAAATTATATAACAACATTGCAATTATACCTGAATTTTGACCAAATCGCTGAATGTATCCAGCTCCTGCCAAAATACTATTTACATCTACTCTTCTTCTAAAAAAATCAAATGCTTCTAAGTTTAAATATTCGTATTCGGCATGAGCAAACAAATAGTCGGTAAAGCTATACCTACCAAAAACTCTTCCACCATATACATTTGTTTTAAAATCATAATTTCTGTCTTTGTACCTATAATATTGATAAGTTACACCAACACCTGCAGCAATTTTATCTGTAATACGATAACCCACTAATGGTGAAACATCTGCAAATGTTACTGTCCCAAACTGGAAACCTAAATTTCCTCCAAAAAACACTTTATCTATAAATCGTTGCTTAGGTGGATTTTTACGAATCATAGTACTATCCTGTGCAAGAATGGTGTTTGCACAAAATAAAAGAAAAAGTACAATCTTAGTTTTACTAAACATAGATGGTAAAGTTAGCAAAAAAATATGTTTCTTTGAATAAACAAACTTACATTACAGTATGAATATTCTAATTACAGGTGCAAGCAGAGGGATTGGCTTTGAACTTGCCAAACAATTTTGTAAAAATTCGAATAACACCATTATTGTTACAGCGCGCAGCATTGATAAACTCAATCATTTAAAAAGAGAATGTATTGACAACAAACTTACATCAAACATTATACCTATTGAATGTGATTTAGAGTCAATAGAATCTATCTCTAAGTTAAGCACTGAAATTCAAAAGCATTGTTCAAGTATTGATATCCTTATAAATAATGCAGGTGCTATTTCAAACAAACCTTTTTTAGAACTAAAAGCACAAGACATTCAAAAAGTATATCAAGTAAATGTATTTTCGGTAATTGCATTAATACAACAATTATTTCCTTTATTAAAAAAAGCCAGTCAGAAAGCACATGTAATAAATATTAGTAGTATTGGAGGAATACAAGGAAGCGTAAAATTTTCGGGATTATCGGCTTATAGCTCTAGCAAAGCTGCATTAGTTTGTTTAACAGAATGTTTAGCGGAAGAGTTTAAAAACGAAAACATTGCTTTCAATTGTTTAGCATTAGGTGCTGTACAAACAGAGATGTTAAACGAAGCATTTCCAGGCTATCAAGCACCTATAAACGCAAATCAAATGGCTGAATTTATTGCTAATTTTTCATTGAATGCTCAGCAATACATGAATGGTAAAATAATCCCTGTTTCATTAAGTACGCCTTAAAATAGCATTTTTTATTTTTTTGAAACAAAAAATGGCTATATTCGTAGAACGGCTTTGGTGTTTAGACCAAAAAATTAAAAGCTACTAAAAAACACAAACAAACTAATCTATTTTTATGAAAAAACTCCTTACGATTTTTTCCATTATTCTTATTGGTAAATTTTCGATGGCGCAGGATGTTAGCGTTACAGCTATTACTGCTCCAAATTCGGGTTGCGCCTTAACCGCAACAGAAAATGTAACTATCAGAATGTTTAATTTCGGGCCTACATTAATTGCAGGATCCTCTTTTAATGTAAGTTACACTATCAATGGCGGAGCTCCTGTTACGGAGTTGCTTACGCTGGGTGCTAATGTATTAACAAATTCTACGTTCTTTTATACATTTACAACTCAGGCCAACTTAAGCGTTCCTGGTGCTTATACCTTTGATGCTACTTGCGCATTAGCTGGTGATATTAATCCAACAAATGACGCCTTTACAGGACACGTTGTTATAAATACAGCTGCTTCGGTGGGTGGAACTGTGAGTGGTGGTACAAATGTTTGTATTGGTACAAATGCAGGTAATTTAACTTTAAGCGGACATACAGGAAATGTTTTAAATTGGGAATATTCTACCGATGGTGGTGGTACTTGGATTAGTATTTCAAATACAACTACTACTCAAAGTTATTTAAACCTAACCGTTCCTACTCGCTATAGAGCACAAGTTCAAAATGGAGCTTGCGCTTCTGCTATATCATCTGTGGCAATTATGACTATTGATCCACTTTCTGTTGGCGGTTCTGTTACAGGAGCTGCAACAGTTTGTAGCGGAACAAATTCGGGAGTACTTACTTCTACAGGAAGAACAGGAACCATACTAAAGTGGCAATACTCTTTAGACGCTGGTGTAACATGGATAGATACAGCACATGTAGCTACAACAATGAACTACTTAAATTTAACAGCAACCAGACGTTACCGTGTTCAAGTTCAAAGTGGAGCATGTAATCCTGTCTTTTCTGGAGTTGCAATCATCACTGTTAATCCTCCTTCTGTTGGAGGAACAGTATCTGGAGGAGCAACCGTTTGTAGTGGGACTAATAGTGGAAATTTAACATTAGCTGGTAACACAGGAAATGTTACACGTTGGGAATTTTCTACTGATGCCGGAGCCACTTGGACAAACATTGCAAACACAACAACTACACAATCGTACACCAACTTAACTCAAACACGCTACTTTAGGGCTTTTGTTACTAGCCTTGGTTGTGCGGGAGCTTATTCTTCAATTGATTCGATTGTTGTTACATCGGCTACTGTTGCAGGCTCTGTAACTGCAAATACAACAGTTTGCAGTGGAGCTAACAGTGGCACTTTAACCCTAAGTGGTCATACAGGAACAATCAACAATTGGGCATTTTCTACTAATGGTGGCATTACGTTTACAAACATAGCCAACACAACTACCACACAGACTTATTTAAACCTCACAACAACAACCATTTACCGTGCTAACGTACAAAACGGAGGCTGTGTCGCAGCAAATTCAGCATCTGCAACCATAACCGTAAATCCTGTTTCGGTTGGAGGAGCTACTTCTCCAAACACAACAGTGTGTAGTGGAGCAAATGCCGGTACAATCACTCTAAGTGGACAAACAGGGACGGTTCAAAACTGGGAATCATCAACTGACGGTATTGTTTGGAATCCTATATTTAACTCAACTACTTCACAATCGTACACCAACCTTGTAGCTACTACTTATTACAGAGCAAATGTAAAAAGTGGAGTTTGCGATTCAGCTCTTTCAAGCATTGATACCATTACTGTTGATGTTCCTTCTGTTGGGGGGACCGTTTCTGCTAGTGCCAATGTATGTTTCGGAAATAACAGTGGAACCCTTACATTATCGGGCGAAACTGGAAACATTTTACGTTGGGAGCAATCAATTGATGGTGGTATTAACTGGACACCAATAGCCAACACTACCAATACACAATTATATGCCAACATTACATTGACAACTCAATATCGTGCGGTAGTTCAAAATGGAGTTTGTACGAGTATAAACTCAAATGCAGCTACTTTAACAGTTGACCCCGTTTCAGTTGGAGGAATTTTAAATGGTAGTTCAACTGCCTGCGGTGGTACAAATAGTGGAACTCTTACTTTAATCAGTTATATTGGAACTATCCAAGATTGGATTTCATCAACAGATGGTGGTGTTACTTGGACATCTCTTGGAAACACTAGCGCTACCTTCAACTATTCAAATGTGTTAACTACAACACAATTTGCTGTTATTGTTTCAAGCGGAGTTTGTTCAAATGATACATCATCAATTGCAACAATTACTGTAGACCCTCCATCAGATGGCGGAACACTTACCATGAGCGATGTTGTATGTGCATCCTCAAATTTTGGAACCTTAAATGTAACAGGCTTTACAGGAATAATTCAAAACTGGGAATCTTCTATTGATGGTGGTATTACATGGATGACTGTTGCAAATACCACAGCATCACAAAACTATTTAAACTTAACAACTACTACTTCTTACAGAGTAAATGTAAAAAGTGGGGTTTGTAATGCAGCTACTTCAAATGCAGTAACCATTACTGTTGACCCAATTGCTATTGGAGGAACTTTAAATGGAACTACCACTGTTTGTGATACCATTAACACTGGCACTTTAACTTTAACAGGAAGTGTTGGAACGGTTGTTAATTGGGAATCATCAACCGATGCCGGAGTTACTTGGAATACAATAGTAAATACAACAACTACACACACTTACACAAACTTAACTGACACTACTTGGTTTAGAGTTATCGTAAGTAGTGGTTTATGCGGAAACGACACTTCATCTACAGCCACAATTTATGTAAATCCACAAACGGTTGGAGGTATTGTGACTTTAGATAGCACAGTATGCGCTTCTTCAAATGGAGCAACATTGTTTTTAACAGGTTACGTTGGTACTGTTCAAGGATGGGAAATGAGTACAAAT
>JAEUTT010000272.1 GCA_016787165.1 Bacteroidia bacterium
AATTTTGGAAGCACTACAAATCTGCTTTGTTCATCAGTAGGAATTTCAATTATAGCAAACTTGCTCTTTTTTTCTTTATCGCTTCTTCCAAGTTTTATTATAAGGTACCCCGATTTATCTTTAAGGTAAGGAAAAGGGGAAGCAGCGTCAAGCATTATTGGGAAAAGAGAAGGCATTACCTTTTCTTTAAAATAATTTTTTACAAAAACACCCTGCTCTGTTGTTAGCTGCTTTTCGTTTATAATTGATATTTTTTTTCTGTTTAGCTCTCTTCGTAATTCTTGATAAATAGACTCAAATTTGTTTTGTTGCTCAATAACCGTTTTTTGAATAATATCAAGAAGGCGAGAGGGGTTTTCTCCCATTTGTTCTTCTGCTTTTTTTTGATGACGTAATACACGTTTAAGTGTAGCTACGCGTACACGAAAAAACTCATCTCTGTTATTAGAAAAAATCCCAAGAAACTTTATGCGTTCAATAAGAGGAACTGTTTTGTCTTGGGCCTCTTGGAGCACTCGTTCATTAAAGGAAAGCCAGCTTAATTCACGATTAATTAAAGTTACATTCTTCTTATTCATACATCTGTCGTAAATTATAGAACAAAATTAGGAATTTACTTTTGTTTTTTTCTAACAGTAGTATTTTTAATTGTAGATTTGATAGCAGTCCCTTTTTTGGCTGCGATTTTTTTTATGGAAGTTGTTTTTTTAAGGTTTTTGCTTTGAACAATGGTAGAAGGAATTGCTTTCTGAAATTTTTTTGCAATTTTTTTACTTATTTCTTGTATTGTTTTTGCTACTTTTTTAGTCGCGACAGGGTTATGCTTATTAAGCGTTTGTTCTATTTGTTTTAATAGTTCTAGCTCAAGTTGTTTACGTTGTTCTTTTTTCATGAGAAGTAGTGTTATTGGATAAAGGTCTGTAAAAAAATAAAAGAATCAACTTTACATTAAAACCTTAACATAAAGTTAACGGAACAAAAAAAGCAATAAAAAAACCCCGAAAATTTTTTCGGGGTTTTTTATTTTAGTTTCCGTTTACTAATTGGACGTATCCTTTTTCGTTAAATTCTTTTCCGTTTTTGGTTTTAGCGGTGATGATATAGAAGTATGTTCCATCACTTGCTCCGCCTCCTGTCCAGCTATCGTTAATATTTGTGGATTCAAATATTTTATTTCCCCAACGATTAAAGATGTTGATTGAATAAGAAAGAATTCCTGTTCCTCGTATTACAAAAGCATCATTATTTCCGTCATTATTAGGGGTGAAAATGTTTGGCACTTCTAAATCACATTCAGCAATTACTTCTACGTTTACAGTGTCGTTTACGCTGTTTCCACAGAAATCTGTTACAGTAACGATATAAGTATTTGTTCCGCCAATTGTGGCATTTACAGATGCGTTTGCTGTATTGGCATTTGCAATAGAATCGGTTGTTAATCCATCCTGATTCCAACTAAACGAATTGCTACCAAAACCTCCGCTTACAAAGGCATTTAAGTTAAATGACTCTCCAACACAGATGGATAAATCTGGACCGGCAGCTACTGCATAGCTGTTTGCGGTTAAAATATTTACGGTTACTTCATCTGTTACGGGGTCGGCACAAAACGCTGTTCCTGTTACAGTATATGTTGTTGTTGAGGCAACAGATGATGTTGGGTTTGCAATAGTTGTGCTTGATAAGCCTGTGGCAGGCAACCAAGTATAGCTTGTTGCACCACTAGCATTAAGTACAGTTGCCATTCCCGGACAAAGTGTGGTATCGGCACCTGCACTTACATTTAATATAACAGTGTTAACGGGTGCAATGGTAACCGTGTCTGTTGAAACACCTACAGCACATTGACTAGTCCCTGTAACGGTGTAAGTAGTAGTAGTAGTAGGTGTTGCAATAGGGTTTGCAATATTAGGATTTGATAATCCTGTTGCCGGACTCCAAGTGAAATCGGTAGCTCCTGTTGCATTTAAAGTTGTAGATGTTGTAGGACAAATAACGGTATATGTTCCTGCATCAACATTTAAAGAGGTTACACCCGATGATACAAAAACGGTTGCTGTGTCGGCACATCCACTTGCATTAGTAACTACAACAGTATATGTTGTGCTAGCATTTACTTGTGCTCCAGTAAATTGGCTGCTAGGGTTAAATGTTCCTAATGTTGGAGTCCAAGAATAAGTGTATGCTGATGTATCTGCAATTGCTCCACATGCTGTGAAGCGAATGTTTGGACGCTCTGTATATGTTGTTGGGGCATTTAAGTTACATCCAATTGCACCGTCTGTATATTGTAAAATACTTGAGTTAAATGGAGTTAATGTTTTTTGAACCACATCATTTTGAGTCCATGCTGCATTATTGTAGCACACCTCAACTATTATATTTGAGATTCCATCCCACTCATATGCAGTAGTAAAATTGTAGGTGTTCCATCCCAAGGTTGTTGAGGTATTAATAGGACCATATACGGTTGTAAATCCTGTTTGATAGGTTGTAGTAAGGGCCGTTAGGCTTGTACATTTCATGCTAATAGTAAAACCATTAAATGGTGTTGTGCTTCCTTTTGTTACAATGTTAAATGCCGCAGAAGCAATTTTTCCTCCAGTCATTCCAAGTGCATTAAGTTCACTTGCTAAATAAAGAATTTGAATTCTTCCGTCTTCCCAAAAACTTGTAAATGGTGTTGGGTAAGCATTTGTTGTTAAATTTCCTGTTCCAACTGTATACAAAACAGTTGCAGCACAACCGCCAGTAACGCTTGGTCCACAAACAGAAGGAACACTATTTCCAAATGTAACTCCTAAGTTAACAGTATCGCCTGTACAAACGCTTGTGTCTGATACAAAACTAATTGCATTTGGAGGAAAACTTGCTGTTGCTGTTACACTTACAACATCTGTTTTTACGCAACCTTGAGGACTTGTTACAGAAACGGTGTACGTAATTGTTCCTGGTGAAGTCATGCTAACAACAGGATTAGCAATGTTTGTGTTGTTTAACGCAGTTCCTGGCGACCAAGAGTAGGTATAAGCTCCGGCAGGAGATGGTGTAACGTTTAATTGTATAGGTTGTGTTAAACAACTTACTGTAGACGATTGGCTAACAGCAAATGTATAATCAGGAACAACAGTTACGGTAATAGTATCTCTGTTTACACATGTTCCACTTAAATCACTTACTACTTCATATACAGTTGTTGCTGTTGGGCTTGCTGTTGGGTTCTGACAAGGATTACAAGAGAAGTTTGTTCCTACTACCATTGCGGGCCCACTTAATACATTCCATGTAAATACACTTCCTCCTGTTCCAGAAAGTTGTGCTGTTTGACTACCGCAAATAATTTGATCTGGTCCACCTAATGTTCTTGGCAATACTTGAATATCGTATACAAATGTTTGTTGTCCTTGAACAGGGCAAGCGCCATCATTAACAGTAACGCTGAAAGTAGTGTTTGTGTTTGCGCTTCCACCCGGTGCAATCCAAGTATAAGTAGCTGTTAAAGGGTTTGTTCCAGATGTTGTAAGTGTTGCTCCTGGTAAAACCGTGTTTAAGTTGGTGGTTAATGTTAAAATATCTCCTGCGTTTACATCGGTATACACAGCATTAAATGTAAATGTAGAACCTTCACACATTTCTATTGAAAACGGTCCTGTTTGAACTGCAGTTCCAGTCATGTTTGAAATAGCTCCAGCTGTTGGGTCAGGAACAATGTTTGAACAGTTTTGTACAATAAATTGAATATCGCGCATTACTGTTCCAAGCAGATTTCCGTTGCTATCATACTCTTGAACAAGCACCACCACCACAAAATTTCCTAGCATAGTTGGGGTAAAAGTTAATAAGCCAGTAGTTGGATCCAATACTATTCCTGGAATTGGTGAAGTTGGAGAATATCCTCCATTATAGCCTAGTGGAGCACCAGAAGCGCTTAATGCGCTTACTAGGGTATAGTAAAGTGAATCTCCATCTGTTTCAACTACACCGTAACTATAGTTTACCTGTTGGTTAATACAAACATAAGGGATTGGCTGAGCTGTAAATGCCGGTGAATTGTTACAAGGGTTTGTAAGAGTATTCATCGTTGTTTCAATGTAACTATTTTGAGAGGCCGCATTTGTTAAATTTAAAATAGCATTGTTTCTGCAACAAACGCCCCATCCTGCTGTCCATGTGTTACAACTTGGGTTTAATGTAACTGTTCCAACAAAGTTAAACACCCACATTCCTGGCAAAGAACCACCATTACAAGTACTGTTATTAATTTGTGAAGGACAAAGTTGAGAGATTTCTGTTCCACCAGGGTTGGTAACATTTACCTGAATGGTTTGACTACCACCACAAGTGCTGGTGAAGGTAATTGTTTGAGATGCGCCAGGGTCAAAACCTAAACAATCCACAAAAAGATTCAGGTTTATTTGGTATTGATTGTTTCCAATACAAGTATAACTAATATCGCCTCCAGCAATGTGCGAAGCTTTAGATGTATGAACGTTTATAAAAGTAAAAAGGGCTAAAAACGATAAGAATAAAATTTTTTTCATTAGTAGGGATTTTGTTAAGGATGCTAATATACTATTTCAAAGTGAATTAGCAAAATTTTTCGCTCATTTATGAGTGAAAATAAGACATTAAAACTGAATTTCGAGTTTAATACAAGCTTGTTCGGCAGCCATTTGTTCGGCTCTTTTTTTAGAAAAGTGCTGTGAAACTCCCATCACTTCATTTTGTATCACCAAATGAATAAGAAACATTTTATCATTTGAGGTGGCAGCATCCTGAATGGTGTCAAAAGAAAAGCTTGTTTTTTCTTTTTGTGCCCATTCAATGAGCTTGCTTTTAAAATCTACTTCTTTTGTTTCTACTTCATCCATATCAATGTGAATATTAATGATGCGAGTAAGGATAAAATTTTGTGCTACACGGTAACCTTTATCAAGA
>JAEUTT010000328.1 GCA_016787165.1 Bacteroidia bacterium
GATGTAATACATGTTATGGCTTGTGTTGGACCAACAGAGATATTTGGCCCTAAACTAGAACTTGCAACAGTTACAGTATATGTTTGAGCTGGAGTACATGTTAAACCATCATTTACCGTAACAGTATACGAACCTGGCGCTAAACCATTTGCAGTAGCTGCGGTACCGCCAGTTGGTGACCATGAATAGGTAAAAGGGCCGATACCACCGCTAGCGTTTACAGTCGCAACACCATCACTAACTCCACAGCTTGCAGGTGTAGAACTTGTTGTTGCAGTCCAAGGACTAACACATTGAATAATATCAACCAAAACTCCAGAATCCATAGCGCAATCAGATGCATCGGCAATGGCTAATTTAAAATGGTATGTTTGGCAGGCTGTAACTGCAATAGAAGGCGTTAAAACGGTTGTAAAGCCATCAAAATGATTAGCACTCCCTCCTGCATTGTTATTCACAAAAAAAGCTGCATTAGTTGTATTGTTTACATTATCAATACTTACTGTTGTTCCACTAGGCAAAGTAGCCATGTTAAAATTGGTATAATTACCACCACCCGGATTAGGGCCTGTTACCCAAAAACCAAAACCATCATTAAATCCTTGACTTACCCAATTGGTATATTCATCCGAACCAAAAACGAAGCGAATACTTAAGCTATTACACTGTGGTACTACATCAAATTCAATAATACAAGCATCATTAATAGCAGTACCTGCACCTATTACAGATACAAGTTGTGGGTCATTAGAGCTAGAACCAACACAAATTCCGGTAAAATCGTCATTCGCATTTGTGCCAGGACCGTTTATTTGCGTGGCCGTACCTGTAGATAACACTAAACCATTTGTCATGGCTCCACCTAACCCACCTAAATTTGCATTATTATATGTACCATAAGAAACTGCAGCACAATTGATTGTTACATTGCTGATAGTTAACCCCGGGCCACCTATCGCATTTATTATAGCAGATGGTCCGCCACCAGTAGTAATGGTAAACTGAGCAAAAGAGCTATGAAATAAAAGATTTGAAATTAGTAGTGAGAATAGTAATTTTTTCATTTTAAGTAAATTTTAAGAACCAATTATAGTTAATATTTTGGATTTAAACAAATTATAAAAACAAAAGAGATGAAAATTAAAATTTCCACCTCTTTTGCTTAACAATTTAGTTAGTTTATTTACTTTCTAATCAATTGTATATAACCTTTAAAATTATACTCTTTGCTATCAGAACCTTTTGCTTCAATGATATAATAATAAGCACCGTCAGGAGCAGGTGAGCCATTTTTGGCATTTCCATTCCAACCTTGTGATTGACTGTTTGTCCACTCATACATTTTTAATCCCCATCTATCGTATACTGTTGCTTTAAATGAAGCTATTTTTTCTGATACAATAGGCATAAAATTATCATTATTGCCATCACCATTTGGTGTAAATACATTTGGAATAAGCAAGTTTGATAAACCATTTACAATGATAGTCATTGATACTGTATCGGCACAACCATTCGCATTGGTGGTAATTAAAACAACAGTATAAGCTCCATCGGTTGTATACGTTGTTGTTGGGTTGGATACAATGGAGCTATCGTTATTACCAAAATACCAATTATAGCTTACAGCATTAGTACTGTTGTTGATAAAATCAACCACCAATGGCGCTTGACCAGTAGATGGTGTAGCTGTAAACGAAGCGTTAGATAACACATCAGGAGAAACAACAACAACATCAGAAGCCGTACATCCATTAGTTGAGTTGGTTGCTGTAATTGTATATGTTCCTGTTGAGCTAATTAAAGGGGTAAATGTTGTTGAACCACTAACAATTGCTCCATTGCTGGTTGTCCAAACATAGCTAAAATTTGGCGCTGTACTTCCATTGCCATTTAGGTTTAAAGAACTTACATTACAAGGAAATGTAGCATCAAAACCTGCACTTACTGTTGGAGCTAATGTGTCGATGTTTACTAATTGAGTTGCTGTAGATGAACATGCATTAGTTGTATCTGTAACTACTAATGTATACACTCCTGGTTCGCTAACATTAGGGTTTTGACTTGTAGAAGTAAATCCTCCTGGCCCTGACCAAGAATAAACAATATCTGTATTTGTAGAATTACCCGATAAACCAACTGTTGTAACACCACAGGTAAGTAATTGAGTTGCACCTGTTGTAACTACAGGACCGCCTGGCGCTAAATTAACTGTTTGCTGAGCGGTTGCCGGACATGTTGGATTGGCAGGGTCTGTTACTGTTAACGTATATGTTCCCGGACTAGATACTGTAGGATTTTGGCTGGTAGAAGTAAATCCACCAGGCCCTGTCCATGAATAAGTAACACCGGCAGTTGTGGATGTTCCGCTTAACGTAGCTGTCGTTGAACCACAAGGTATTGTTTGTGTTGGTCCAACCGAAACATCTGGTGGGCCACAAACAATAGAACAATCTGTTGCACCATTTCCTCCTGTTTGAGAAAATGATATGGTTCCTGCTTGATTAGAAAAGTTGGTTAACAAAAGCATATAAAACTCTCCGGCCACAGCATTTGGAATATTCGCATCTTCTTGAGCGGCTGTTGAGTAACTACAATCTACAGCACTTGCTGATTGTAAATTGGTGGCGCAAGCATTAGAAACACTTGTAAATGGCCCCCACATAATAAAATCAACATCTATACCTTGCCCACCTGTATTAGTTTGTTCAATGTGGATATCAATATTGCCAGAAGTAGCTATCTGTAAATAATACCAAGCGGGATTTGGAGTAGTTGTTAAGCATCCGAAAGTTCCTGCATTAGGAACACCTGTTGTATTTGGAAATGTGTAGGTTGTACCTGTACAAAAAGGATCAGCGGTTGAACAATCACTTCCTTGTGCTAAAAGCAGATTTCCAGAAGTAAACAATAACAAAATTAATTGAGAGAGTTTTTTCATAATCATTATAATAACTTGATGGGGGTCTAAATGTAAAAAAAAAAATAGTTTAATCAATAATCACTTTTATATTATTCGATTTTTTTGCTTGAGAATCTATTCTAATAAAATAAATTCCTTTTGATAAATTAGAAACATCTATTTTTTGGTGGCTTATTCCTTGTGTAGTAAGTCCTTTTGTTTTAATAACTTCTTGTCCAAGTACATTTGAAATTACAATTTCATTTGCTTGGCTACACTCATACACCAATGTTATGCTATTTGTTGCTGGATTAGGATACACATTTTTTACAATTCCATTAAATTCATTTTCGGGTATATTGCTTGATAAACAATAATTTTGAATGGATTTAACAGCATTAAATAAATTTAGTCTACCTCCTGTTACTGTTATTCCTGCTAATGATGCTTTTGCATCGGTTGCATTTAACAAGGAATCTTTTATAACTAGTGCCATTGCAGCAGGATTAGCTTTGTAATCTGTAATAAACTGATTACAACTAACCGAAAGCATCATTGCAACTGTACCAGCTACATGTGGTGTAGCCATAGATGTTCCTGATATTGATGAATATGAATTAGAAGGATAAGTGGAAGTAATATTAGAACCTGGTGCACCTAAATCAATGGTAGTTAATCCATAACCCGCATTGGCTGTTTTTACATCATTACGAGTAGTATTAGTAACAGTAATTAACCAATCACTTTCACAAGCTGTTGGAATATCGCCTGTTGCATCAATATTGAAATTTTGATTAGCAGTAGCTCCTGCACTTAAAATACCCACTGTGCCTAGTGAATCGTACATCGCACACCATAAAGGATAATTGGATGGTTGTCCGTTATCAATACCAAATGAAGAGTTGGTAGACACCACAAATGCACCTTTAGTACCATTTGAAGTATTGTATTCTCTTCGTTGATCTCTAGCAAATGCATACGCTTCTACAACATTCGACTCTAAGCCTCCTGTACTGCCATATGAAATTGGCATTACTTTTACATTCCAATTTACTCCCGTTACTCCTATTCCATTATTACCTTTTGCTCCTACAGTTCCTGCTACGTGTGTTCCATGCGATTGATTGGGCAAATTATCCGTATTGTTTACAGTATACCATCCATCAAAATCATCAATGTATCCATTATTATCATCATCAATACCATTGTTTGGTATTTCATCATAGTTTTTCCAAAAATTTAAATCGGGATGAGACAAGTCAAATCCACCATCAATAACAGCCACTACAATAGTATCTCCTTGGGCTGTTAATCCACCTGTAGTAATATCCCAAGCTTCGGGTGCATCAATATCAGCATCTACTACTCCACCACTTTGCCCTGTATTGTGCATATCCCACATCACACCAAATTGTGCATCATTCGGGATAATACGTTCTTCTACAATATGGTTATTTTGGGCTATTCTAATATCAGGATGTGTTCGAAATGCTTTTAACATTTGAGTGTTTGTTAAAAGAGTATAGTCAAAATAAAAAAGTACAATGTTCATAGAAGAAGATAACACCTCTCCTACTTCTAATTTTGAAGGAATACCATTTACTACTTCCAAATCGGAGCAAATTGCTAAAGGATTAATTCCTAAAGGCAACAAAGCAATAATATGACCTTCTTTAATATTTTTTTCCTGAGCCATACTATTTGTTATAAAGGATAATACAAATAATAAACAAGCTAAACTAATTTTTTTCATTTATTTAAATTTTCATAAAAATAACTAATAATTCAGTAATTTGCAATTCTCAATTAAAAGTAAATGTTAGATAAAAATTTCACTGTATATAAATCATCAGCTGGTTCTGGCAAAACATTTACACTTGTTAAAGAGTATTTAGCCTTGGCATTAAATGATGCAGCTAATCCACCACAAGCATACAAACATATTTTAGCAATCACTTTTACAAACAAGGCTGCAGCCGAAATGAAAGAGCGTATTATCAAAGCTTTAACTGAATTGTCGGTTGATGATTACTCAAAATTAAGCAAAGGCACACAAACTTTATTATCAATTTTAAAGCAACACCCCAAATTAAACTCCTCAACTCCACTAGATGATACAACTATCCGTATAAGAGCAAAAAATGTTTTAACAGCAATACTTCATAGTTATTCTGATTTTGCTATAGGCACCATCGACAGCTTTGTTCACAAAGTGGTTAAAACATTTGCCTTT
>JAEUTT010000333.1 GCA_016787165.1 Bacteroidia bacterium
AACAGAATATGATAGCAAACATTCAATTTACCAGAAATTTTTCTCTTCATGAATTACTCACAACAGATCATCGTAAATTTGATTTAGAACAATACAACCCGCCACCAGAGGTTATTGAAAATTTAAGGGCTTTGTGCATTCATGTTTTACAGCCTTTACGTGATGCAACAGGTTCTCCAATTAAAATAAACAGCGGATACAGATGCCCTTCATTAAACAAAGCTATTAATGGTTCTAAAACTAGTCAGCACATGACAGGTCATGCTGCCGATATTATTGATTTAACAAATGGAAATGAATTTTTATATAGAAAAATAGTGGAATTGAAATTACCTTTTGACCAAATGATTGATGAATTTGGTTTTCGTTGGGTACATATTTCATTTGATCCTAAGAGAAATAGAAGAGATGTTTTACAAGCACGTAAAGATACAAGTGGTAAAACAGTATATATTCGTCCTAATGTGTAACAAATTTAAACTACAAATCGTCACACCATTTTTAACTTAATAAAACTCTATGCAATTAAAAATTAGCAATCTCTCAAAAACCTATTCAAACGGTTTAAAAGCACTTAATGATATTAATCTCGAAATCAATAATGGAATGTTTGGTTTGCTTGGTCCAAATGGAGCCGGCAAATCATCTTTAATGCGTACTATTTCAACTTTACAAGAAGCGGATAGCGGTTCTATTATGTTGGATGATTTAGATATGCTCAAACAAAAAGAAGCAGTTCGAAAAATATTGGGTTATTTACCCCAAGATTTTGGTTTTTATCCAAAAGTTTCGGCTTGGGATATGATTAATCATTTTGCTATTTTAAAAGGAATAGCAAATCCTAAAGAGCGTAAAGAGGTATGTGAAGCTTTGTTAAATCAAACCAATTTATGGGAGGCTCGAAAACGTAATATTGGCGATTATTCAGGAGGTATGCGTCAGCGATTTGGTATTGCTCAAGCATTGCTAGGTAATCCTAAATTGGTAATTGTAGATGAACCTACAGCTGGACTAGATCCAATGGAACGCAATCGTTTTCATAATTTATTGAGTGAAATAGGGGAGAACATTATTGTAATTCTGTCTACACATATTGTAGAAGACGTTCGTAATTTATGTTCCAATATGGCTATAATGAATCAAGGACAGGTATTGTTGTATGGCAAGCCGGCTCAAACGATTGACGATATGAATGGCAAAATATGGGGTAAATTAATTGATAAAGAATTACTAGAAGAACACAGAAAAAATTACAAAGTAATTTCTACAAAAGTGGTAGAAGGTAAAATACAAGTGCATGTGTACAACGATTCTCAGCCGGATGCTTCTTTTAATGCTGTTAAAGCTGATTTAGAAGATGTGTATTTTACAACTATTACCAATTAGCACAGGTTTTATTTACAACTATTTTAACCTCAATTTATACATCTATTTTAACGCAATAAAATATGTTTTTACAGATTTTTTCTTTCGAATTAAAACTATGGTTTAAAAAGCCTGCTACTTATATTTTCTTTTTTGTATTTTTCTTTTTATCGGTATTGTTAACCGCTGCTATTGCTGGTATTTTAGGAGGAGCTGTTAGCGACTCAAATGCTACCATTAATTCAGCTAGTGCTATTGCTGGTGTTTTAAATGGATTAAATACAGATATCATTGGAGCAATTATTCTAATTACAATCATGGCTCCTGCTGTGTATAAAGATTTTCAGTATAACATGCATCCATTATTGTTTACCAAGCCCATCACAAAGTTTGGGTATATGTTTGGTAGATTTAGTGCTGCCTTTTTGGTTGCCTTATTTGTGCTTACAGGCACTGTTTTAGGTCACATGGTTACGTGTGCTATGCCGGATATTGATTCCGAAAAACTAGGCGCATTTAGCTTGATGAATTATGTTCAACCCTTTATTTATTTTGTTGTTCCTAATACACTCTTGGTAGGAGCTATTTTCTTTTCGTTTGTTACTTTTTCGCGTAACATGATTGCTGGTTATGTAGGATGTGTTGCACTTATTTTATTTAAAAGTATTACTAATTCATTATTATCGGATATTGATAATAAATCAATTGCAGCAGTGTTAGAACCTTTTGGTGAAATAGCCTTTGATAATATTACGGAGTATTGGTCGCCAGCCGAACAAAATACACTTGCCATACCTTTTACAGGAGTGCTTTTGTATAACCGTTTATTATGGTTTGCTATAGGTTTACTCATTACATTTTTTACTTATTATCGTTTTCAATTTAGTCAGTTCAATAACCCTGTTTCATTTTTTAAACGAAAAAATAAAAATGAAATGCTTTCCATTGCATCGGTTCCGGTACATTCATTAGGTGATATTCCAAAGCCTGCTCAAATATTTACTTCTAGTTACAGTTGGGTTCAAACTTGGTTTTTGATAAAATTTGAATTTAATAAAATAGTAAAAAGCGTTTTCTTTTTAATTATTTTAATATTAAGTATTTTAACATTAGCACTTGTTACTACTCAATTAGGTCAAATTTATGGAACCTCAACCTATCCTGTAACTTATCAAATACTTCAAGTAGGTGGTGCTACGTTCCAGTTTTTTATGTTGATTTTAATTGTTTTTTATTCAGGTATTGTAGTGTGGCGTGAGCGCGATTCAAAAGTAGATGAACTTGTAGGTACAGCTCCTTTAGCGCCATGGGTACAATTGCTATCAAAATTTATTGCATTGATTTTAATACAAGCTGTTTTGCTTTTTGTAGTATTACTAACTGGTGTGGCTATTCAATTGTATAATGGATATTATACAATTGAAATTATTCAATACATAAAAGAATTATACGGATTTAAACTTATTGGCTTATCATTGATATGTGCATTGGCTATAGCTGTTCAAGTAATTATTAATAATAAATACGTTGGTTATTTTGTTGCCACACTTATTTTAATCATACTTCCAATCGTATTTAATTTATTAGAATGGAGCAATCAATTGATCCAATTTAATAGTAGTGGTCCGCGATTACCATATAGCGATATGAATGGTTATGGACATATTTTATTTTCATTTTTAATTTATAAAACATATTGGATTGGCTTTGCCGGATTACTATTAGTGCTTTCAAATTTATTATGGGTGAGAGGAAAAGAAAAAGGATTTAAAGCACGATTAAAAATTGCAAAAACATTATTCAATGGTAAAGCTAAATTAGCCTTGAGTTTGTTTGTATTTATATTTATTCTCGCAGGCGGTTTTATTTTTTATAATACTAATATTCTAAACAAAAATGTTTCTTCAAAAAAAATGGAAGAAATGCAAGCAGAATTTGAAAAAAAATACAAACGTTATTCTAAAACGCAACAGCCAAGAATTGTATCAGCTAATTGGAATGTAGATATTTTTCCAAAAGAGCGCGGAGCAGTACTAAATGGATTTTATATATTAAAAAACAAGTCGACTAAAGATGTTGATTCGGTAATACTAAATATGTTGCCCGATGTTACCATTGTTGGATTTAACTTCGAGAAAAAAGCATCTTTGGTTTTAGAAGACAAAGTAAATGGTTTTTATATTTATAAACTTGATCAAGCTTTAAAATCAGGTGATTCACTAAAACTTGATATTGCTTTAGAATACTATCCTAAAGGATTTAAAAATTCGGATGCGGGAACAGCTATTGTTTACAATGGTACATTTTTTAATAGTTCATTTTTACCAAGCTTAGGTTATAGTGAGCAGGCAGAACTAAGTGAAGACGCTGCTCGTAAAAAATATGGTTTAGGTAAAAAAGAACGTATGGCAAATGTGAATGATAGCATTGCGCGAATGAATACATACATAAGTTCTGATGCTGATTGGATTGATTTTGAATGTGTGGTAAGTACTTCTAACGACCAGATAGCAATTGCACCGGGATATTTGCAAAAACAGTGGGAAGAAAACGGACGTACATATTTCCATTATAAAATGGATTGTAAAATTTTAAATTTTTATTCTTTCCTTTCTGCAAGCTATGAAGTAAAACGTGATAAATGGATTCCTTCGTCAGCAAGTCAAGGAAAAGATGTGGCAATTGAAATATATTATCAAAAAGGGCATGAGTACAATATAGATAGAATGATTAAAGGGATAAAAAAATCCTTGGATTATTACACCAAAAATTTTAGTCCGTACCAACACCGACAAGTTAGAATACTTGAGTTTCCTCGTTATGCAACATTTGCCCAATCGTTTCCGAACACCATTCCTTTTTCAGAAGGAATAGGTTTTATTGCTAAAGTAGATGATAATGATCCGGAATCTATTGATTATCCATTTTATGTAACAGCACATGAAGTAGCACACCAATGGTGGGCACATCAGGTAATTGGTGGTAATGTACAAGGTTCTACATTGATGGCAGAAACGATGAGTCAGTATGCTGCATTAATGTTAATGGAAAAAGAATTTGGTGCACAAGCCATGAAAAAATTCTTAAAATATGAAATGAATCAATATTTACAAGGAAGAGCAACAGAAGGTAAAAAAGAACGCCCTTTGATGTTAGTAGAAAACCAACAATACATTCATTATAACAAAGGAAGTGTTATTATGTATGCGTTGAAAGATTACATTGGTGAAGATTCATTAAATGCCGCATTGGCAAAATATGTAAAAGCGGTTGCATACCAAGAGCCGCCTTATACTAATTCAATAGAGTTTGTAAATTATTTAAAAGCAGCTACTCCTGATAGTTTAAAATACATTATTAATGATATGTTTGAAACAATTACTTTGTATGAAAATAAAGCAAGTAAATGTTCTTATACAAAAACTGCTGATGGAAAATATTTGGTGAAACTTACCATTGAAAGTAAAAAAATGAAGGCAGATAGTGTTGGAAAGTTAAAGGATGTGGCTATTAATGATTGGATAGACATTGGTATTTTTGGAACCAAAGAAGTGGATGGTAAAAAAGTAGAAACGGAGTTGTATTTACAAAAACGTAAAATTGATAAAAACAAAATGGAGTTTGAAATAATAGTAGATGAAGAACCTGTAAAAGCAGGAGTTGATCCTTACAATAAATTGATTGACAGAACTCCTGATAACAATACTAAACTATTTAAAGGTGGTGATGTTAACACTCCTGATTCGATTGGAGAAGAAGGTGGTGTAACAATAAAAGTAGGTGTTTAAGTAAAATATTTATTACTTTATTTTTATTATTTTACTTCTGTAAGTATTTTTATTGGTTGTTATTGAAATAAAATATACACCTTCATTTATAGTTATCTTTGAGTTGTTTCCCCAATTGATACTGTTTTTCCCTTTTTGTAAATCAATGTGCATTGCATCAATTTCCTTTCCATCAATACTGTAAACAGAAAGTTTTGCAGCTGTATTGATAGATGATTGTATTGTAATTTCTGTTTCGTTATAAAAAGGATTTGGTTGATTGAATATTAAAATAGAATTGTTTGATTGATATTCATTGATTGAGTTAGGGGATTGCCAGTCTAGTATTTTTAATCCGGCCCAATTACTATTAAATGGAATGGCTGCAGTAATATTTGCTAAATAGATTTTATTATTATACATATCTAATCCCCACGTTCCTTGCTGCGTACCTATTACACCATAACCATTACAAGAATCAGGAAGAGTGGGGTTGCTAACATTCACCACTCTAAGTTGGCTGCCACCTGCAGAAATAAAAACAGCGTTATCTACTGCATTGTATACTATTTGATTCGCGTGTCCAGGACTATTAATCCAAATATTTGACAATGCTTGACAGTTATATGGATTCCACCATCCTGTTTGAGTAATGTTTGTTGGGTTGGATATATTAACGATTTCCATTCCACAATAATCTACTGCTATGTATGCTAAATTTCCATTCAATTCAATATTATTGTATGCTTGTTGTTTGTTAATTGCTCCATTGTTAATATACTCACTAATTTGAAAAGGGGCGTTTTTATTTGTAACATCAATAAGTCGTAAGCCACCAGCATCGTAGCACATAAATACAGTATCATTTTTAATGGCTAAGCCTCTTGCATTAGGCATATTTACACTTGTAGGGTTATTTACCGGAAAATTTAAATTGGGTTGATATTCGGATACAAAAACGATGTTGTTTTTGTCTGTAATATCCAAGATCATAAGTCCTTTGTGCATTGCACTCAAGTAAGCATAATTTCCTTGTACAGTAATGTAAGAAGTTCCTCGTTCTACGGCATTGTATTTCCAAACATCTTTTACAATGGGAGAAACAGGATTTGAAATATCTACAATTGCCATTCCCGGCTTTTGAACGTTTGTAGAGCCAACTGTTCCAAAAAAGTTTCCTAGTGCTACGTACAAATAATTTCCTTCCTGATGAATGTTCATTACATGTAATGTATCGAACAAATTAATTCCAATAGTATGTGCAATGGTGGGAGCTGTAATAACGCTGGTGTTAAAAACAATTAATCCTCCATCTTTTGCAGCAACATACACATAAGGTCTGTTTAATCTATCGGCTATGGGTTTTTGTGGTAATGCCGGAAAAGGTGCTTGGTATTGTGCAAGAAGCGATAGCGAATTGGTATTACAGGTTTGTGCTTTAAGATTATTGCTTGCAATTAATACCAATATCAATAAAGCTCTAACACATAGGTAAGAGTTGAGCTGTTTCATGTTTAAAGTAAACGTTATAGTTTATGAATAATTTTCTGATAAATTAATGCTTCACGATTTGATTTTCTAAAGCATCTATCAATAAATCTTTTTGGCGAAGTTCAGCTCTTAATTGTTCTACTTCTTGACGTAATGCTTTTAATTCAAGTGTAAATTTAGCTTCTTCTTTGCTCCATATATTTACATTGTAATAAGGCTCTTTTTCAAAGTCAAAACCTTCAAAGTTTTCACGAAAGAAGCTATAAAGAGGAATGCGTAATTCTTTTGAAATAAGTTCAAGGGTTCTTATTTCGAGTGTGTTATTTTCAAGAGCATAATCTAAATCAGATTC